>NZ_CP189561.1:302500-485000 GCF_050154705.1 Muricoccus radiodurans
CTACGACGGCAACGCCTTCATGGTCCGACGTTCCCTCGGCGTGGACAGCGCGACGCGGCTCGATGGGGCGTCGGTGTGCCTCCAGCCCGGCTCGACCACGGAGCTGAACGTCGCCGACTACTTCCGGCGGAACAATATGCGGCTGAACCCGCTCCTGATCGAGAACCTGGAGGAGCTGCGGGCCGCCTTCGCGTCCGGGCGCTGCGACGCCTATGCCTCGGACACCTCGACGCTCGCAGCGTTCCGGGTGGGGCAGGGGGCGGCGGGGGCGGATTACGTCCTGTTGCCGGAGATCTTCTCGAAGGAGCCGCTGGGGCCGGTGGTCCGCAAGGGTGATTGGAAGTTCTTCGACATCGTCCGCTGGACCCTCTTCGCCCTGATCACGGCGGAGGAGCTGGGGATCAACCGGGACAACCTGGCGAGCTTCGAGTCGAGCCCGAACCCGGATGTCCAGCGCTTCCTGGGGCGGAGCGGCGACCTCGGCCGGCAACTCGGCGTCAGCAACGACTGGGCCGTACAGGTGGTGCGGGCGGTCGGCAACTTCTCCGACATGTGGGAGCGGAGCGTCACGCCGACGGGGATGCCCCGGGGCGTCAACCGGTTGTGGACCCAGGGTGGGCTGATGTACGCGCCGCCCATGCGCTGACCGCTGTGGATGGCGGGGATATCGGGGACGTTTCCTGCATCACAGGAATGTTTAAGCCCCGTGACAGTCAGCTTCGTGGCACACGACTCGCGGCGGTTCAACGAGTCGCCGGCTGATCACCCCTGGGGGAGGGGGGCTTGGCCTTTCCGACGGACGCAACCACCATATCCTGCGTCCGTTCTGCCACATGCCCGCAACATCTGGTGGCGGGCGTTGTGGCCGACCCCCCTGCCGAGCTAAGCTTCGGTAGGGGAAAATCGGGGGATTTTCGCGGCATGTTCGACGCTGTTCAGTTGCCGGGTCATGGTCAGGTCGTGGTGGATCGCTCGCGCGATTCCTTGCTGACTGCCTTTGGGAAGGACACCTTGTCCGACCGCTACCTGTTGCCAGGGGAGTCCTATCAGGACCTCTTCGCGCGGGTGGCCTCGGCCTATGGCGACGATGCGGCGCATGCGCAGCGCATCTACGACTACATCAGCAAGCTGTGGTTCATGCCGGCCACCCCCGTGCTCTCGAATGGCGGGACGAAGCGGGGTCTGCCGATCTCCTGCTTCCTGAACGAGGCCGATGACAGCCTCGACGACATCGTCGGGCTCTGGAACGAGAACGTGGCCCTCGCCTCCAAGGGCGGCGGGATCGGCTCCTACTGGGGCAACCTTCGCTCCATCGGGGAGAAGGTGGGGATGAACGGCAAGACCTCTGGGGTCGTGCCCTTCATCCGCGTGATGGACAGCCTGACGCTCGCGATCTCCCAGGGCTCGCTCCGGCGCGGCTCGGCCGCGGTCTACCTGCCGGTGAGCCACCCGGAGGTGGAGGAGTTCATCGAGATCCGCCGCCCGACCGGCGGCGACCCGAACCGCAAGGCCCAGAACCTGCACCACGGGCTTCTGGTGTCGGACAGCTTCATGCGCGCCGTCGAAACCGACGAGGAGTGGGCCTTCACCTCTCCCAAGGATGGGGCGGTGATCCGCAAGGTCTCGGCGCGCGCGCTGTGGATCCGCATCCTGACGGCGCGGATCGAGACGGGCGAGCCCTATCTCGTCTTCTCCGACCACGTGAACCGCGCCCGGCCCGAGCACCACAAGCTCGCGGGCCTGGAGGTGAAGACCTCCAACCTCTGCTCCGAGATCACCCTGCCTACGGGGCGCGACCACCACGGGCGCCAGCGGACCGCGGTGTGCTGCCTCTCCTCGCTCAACTGCGAGACCTGGTTCGAGTGGAGCAAGGAGCCGCGCTTCATCCCCGACGTGATGCGCTTCCTCGACAACGTGCTGCAGTCCTTCATCGACACCGCGCCGGACAGCATGGCCAAGGCCCGCTACTCTGCCATGCGGGAGCGGTCCGTCGGGCTCGGCATCATGGGGTTCCACTCCTTCCTGCAGTCGCAGAACGTGCCGTTCGAGAGCGTGATCGCGAAGGTCTGGAACAAGAAGATGTTCCGCCACATCCGGGAGGGTGCGGACGCGGCGTCCCGCGAGCTGGCCGCAGAGCGCGGTCCCTGCCCGGATGCGGCCGAGTACGGGATCATGGAGCGCTTCTCGAACAAGATCGCGATCGCGCCGACGGCCTCCATCTCGATCATCTGCGGCGGCGCGTCGCCGGGGATCGAGCCGATCGCGGCCAACGTCTACAACCACAAGACGCTGTCCGGGTCCTTCATCGTGCGGAACCCCTATCTGCAGAAGGTGCTGGCGAAGCACGGTCGCGACGACGAGGAGACCTGGACCTCCATCACCGTGACCAAGGGCAGCGTCCAGCACCTGGACTTCCTGAGCGAGCAGGAGAAGGCGGTGTTCAAGACCGCCTTCGAGCTGGACCAGCGCTGGGTGGTGGAGCACGGGGCGGACCGCGCGCCCTATATCTGCCAGAGCCAGTCGCTGAACCTGTTCCTGCCGGCCAACGTCCACAAGCGGGACCTGCACCAAATCCACTTCCTGGCCTGGAAGAAGGGCGTGAAGTCGCTCTATTACTGCCGGTCGCTCTCCATCCAGCGGGCTGACACGATCAGCGAGAAGGTGGCGACCCAGCCGAAGCTGGGCGTGGCCGAGCCGGCAAATGATGCGCAGATGCCGCTGCCGTTGGTGGCGTCTTCGGGCGGCAGCACGAATTACGAGGAATGCCTGGCCTGCCAGTAGGCCCGGCTCTCCAGGTCAGACGGCGCCGGCGGGCCTTTTGATCCCGCCGGCCGGCCTGTGGTGGACCGGCCACACTGGGCGTTGCGACTCGGCTTCTCCCCATGATTCACAGCCAGCCACGCGAACGCGAAACCCGGCCGCGACCGGGCTGGTCTAGCCTTGCCCGGGGTTCACAGCGGGGGCTTGTCCGGAGACGGCGTCCAGGACGGCTCGCAGCAGGAAAGAGTAGACCATGCCCGACGGGATCACCGGCCTCGGAACGGACGAGCTTCCGGTGCAGTTCGACCTGCTGACCGCCAACCCGGTCTACAAGCCCTTCCGCTATCCCTGGGCCTATGACGCCTGGCTGACGCAGCAGCGCGTCCACTGGCTCCCGGAAGAGGTGCCGATGGCCGACGACGTGAAGGATTGGCAGAAGAACCTCTCGCCCGGCGAGAAGAACCTGCTGACGCAGATCTTCCGCTTCTTCACCCAAGCCGACGTCGAGGTGAACAACTGCTACATGAAGCACTACTCCCAGGTGTTCAAGCCGACGGAGGTGCTGATGATGCTGAGCGCGTTCAGCAACATCGAGACGATCCACATCGCGGCGTACTCCCACCTGCTCGACACCATCGGGATGCCGGAGCTCGAGTACAGCGCCTTCCTCAAATACAAGGAGATGAAGGACAAGTACGACTATATGCAGAACTTCTCGGTCGAGAATAAGACCGAGATCGCCAAGACGCTCGCGGCCTTCGGCGCGTTCACCGAGGGGCTGCAGCTCTTTGCCTCCTTCGCGATTCTCATGAACTTCCCGCGCTTCAACAAGATGAAGGGCATGGGGCAGATCGTTTCGTGGTCCGTGCGCGACGAGACGCTGCACTGCCTCTCCGTCATTCGCCTCTTCCGCACCTTCGTGCAGGAGAACCCGGAGATCTGGACGGAGGAGCTGAAGCGCGACCTCTACCTCATCTGCGCGACCATCGTGGACCACGAGGACGCTTTCATCGATCTCGCCTTCTCGATGGGCGGCGTGCAGGGACTCGATGCGGCCCAGACGAAGAGCTACATCCGCTTCATCGCGGACCGCCGTCTCCAGCAACTCGGCCTCGAGCCCCTCTACCACGTCGAAAAGAATCCGCTGCCCTGGCTGGATGAAATGTTGAATGCGGTGGAACACACGAACTTCTTTGAGAATCGCGCGACCGAGTACTCCCGTGCCTCCACCGCCGGCACCTGGGAGGAGGCTTTCGCCGACAGCGCTTTTAACGGTTCTCCACAACCCAGCGGTGAGATCGATTTGCGGCATTGAGACTGTCATGGCGTGATCGCGTCACGGTACGCGATCACGTCGGCTCCGACGCGCGGTGGTTGTGGTTTTGATCCGTTGCCTGTGCCACATCTGCCGCGCGGCATCCTGAAATCGCCGCAGACGCTTTTTGTTTTCTTCGAAGCGCGATCCTGCCTCGGTGGACCCTTCCAAGCCGGACCCAGGCTGTGTCTAAGATGACCCGACCCGGTCGGACGGCTTCCGGTGCGGGTCGCGGGCCAGAAGGGGCCTTTATGACGGGACGGGGGTAGGCTTCGAATGGCGGAGGACGAAACAGGCGGGGACGCCCAGCGTGGGACCGGCCGCCCGCCGTCTGCGCCGCGTCACACGCGACGCCTGTCGGACAAGATCCTCATCGCCTTCCATCACGCCTGCGACCAGGGTGATTTCGAGGTTGCGGATGAGTTGCTGCGCATCCTCGAGATGATGCTAACGCGCCGGCCGGTCGCGCCCGACATGAATCGGCGGAAGAACATGGAGAGCCTCGTGGCGGCTCACGAGCGGCTCTGGCTCTTGCGGCATCCCGAGGGGAAGGGCTGACCCGGCGGGATCAGTTCCCCGCGTCCGGGAGCAGCGCGCCGGCGCCGCGCAGCACCGCATCGGCTTCTACGGTCCAGCCCGTTTCTCCGTGCAGGACGAGTCCGGGAAGAAGCCGGGCCGGACCGCGGGCTCCGCGTCGCGCGCACAGGATGACTCGCTTCGCGGGCACCCCAATCCGTGGCCAGAGCGGCAGGATCGTGATCGCGCCGAAAGCGGATATGCGCAGGGTGGTTATCGCCTCGTCCAGGCGGGCCGCCGGAAGGACCAGGGCCGCATGTCCCCCCGGGTGCAGCGCGGACGCCAGGAAGGCCGACCACGTCAGAAGCGGCGCGTCCTCCGCATGGGTGGCTGCTGCCCTCAGCGCCGCCGGCGGCGCTGTTCCGCCGGGCCAGTACGGTGGGTTGCAGAGAGCGTGCCGGCAGCGGGGAAGTCTCGCGCGCAACGCCGGATCGGACACGTCCCCCTCAACGACGGTGACCCGGTCCTCCCAGCCGTTCAGGGCGGCGTTCTCCCGAGCCAGCGCCGCGAGGCCGGGGTCCCGTTCCACGGCCACGACGTGCAGATCGGCGCAGCGGGCCAGCAGGCAGAGGAAGACGGCCCCGGCCCCGCAACCCGCGTCCAGGACCCGGTCGCCCGGCCGGGGTCGCGCCGACGCGGCCAGCATCACCGCGTCCAGGCCGGCGCGGAGCCCCCCCGCGGGCTGGCGCAACCGGACCCGGCCGCCGAGCAGGGTGTGGACCGTGCCGGGATCGTCGGTCACGCCCGCGCCCGGGGTGCTAGTCCCGCCACTCGCCAGCCTCGCGCAGCACGGCCTCAGCGGCCGCGGCCTCGGGCTCCGGCACGGCCAGGCGCTGGGGAAAGGCGCCGATCCGCCCCTCTACCGCGCTGATATGGCCGTCGAGCAGCAGAGGCGAGAGACCGGCATCCCGGAGCAGGGCCTGAAGGAAGCCGAGCCGCACGGGATCGCTCTCCCGCAGCAGGACGCGCATGGCCGGACTCCCCCGATCGGGCGCCGGTTGTCGCGCGCCACCCCCATCGGTATGGTGCGCCGCCCCATGGACAGGTCAATCCCCGCGTGAGCGCCACCTTCGCGCCCGCCACCTCTTCCCCCGATCCCGAGCGCGCGCTGGAGACCCTGACGGACCTGGTCCGCGCCGATCTCGAAGCCTGCAACCGGTTGATCGTCGAGCGGATGCAGAGCCCGGTGGCGCTCATCCCGCAACTCGCCGCGCACATCGTCGCGGCGGGCGGGAAGCGGCTGCGGCCGCTGCTTACGCTGGCCGCGGCGCGGCTGTGCGGCTACCGCGGCGACCGGCACGTCGCGCTGGCCGCCTGCGTGGAGTTCATCCACACCGCGACCCTCCTGCACGACGACGTCGTGGACGAGAGCGCCCTGCGGCGCGGCGAGCCCTCGGCCAACGCGCTGTTCGGGAACAAGCCCTCCGTGCTGGTGGGTGACTTCCTCTTCGCGCGCGCGTTCCAGATCATGGTGCGGGATGGGTCCTTGCGGGTGCTCGACATCCTCGCCAGCGCCTCCGCCACGATCGCGGAGGGCGAGGTGCTGCAACTCGTCACCCAGAACGACACCGCGACGACGGAGGAGCAGTACCTCCAGGTCATCGAGGGCAAGACCGCCGCCCTGTTCGCCGCAGCGACCGAAGTGGGCGCGGTGGTGGCCGACCGTCCGCAACAGGAGGCGGAGGCGCTGCGAGAGTACGGCCACTCCCTCGGCATCGCCTTCCAGCTCGTGGACGATGCGCTCGATTATTCGGCCAGCCAGGCGGCGCTCGGCAAGACCGTGGGCGACGACTTCCGGGAGGGAAAGATCACCCTGCCCGTGCTGCTCGCCTTCGAGAGCGCCGATGAGGAAGAGCGCGGCTTCTGGCGCCGCGTGCTGGAGGATCGCGAACAGTCCGAGGGTGATCTGGACCGTGCGCTGTCCATCATGGTGCGGCGAGGCACCCTGGCCGCCACCATCACCCGCGCCCGGGAATACGGCGCGCGGGCGCTGGACGCGCTGGCCAGCTTCCCGGACGGGCCCGAGCGCCGGGCACTGGCGGGCATCGTCGAGTTCTGCATCGCCCGCGCGCGCTGACACCCTGACCGCGCGTCAGGGCAGGCGGGCGGCGATCTCCTCCGGCCTGTCGAAGACGAGCAGCGGCCCTGCGCCCGCCAGCGCGGACCGGGTCGCATAGCCCCAGGTCACGGCGGCGGCGGACAGGCCGGCTTCTGCCGCGGCGTGCAGGTCCCGCAACTCGTCCCCCACCGCGATGGCCGTTTCCGCCGGCAGCGCGGCGCGCCGCAGCACCTGCCGGAATCGCGCCGCCTTGCCGAAGAGCGACGCGCCGCAGCCGAACCATGCCACCTCCGCCGCGCTGGCGCCGAGGATGCGGCGGGCGTTCGCCTCGCTGTTCGAGGAAACGACGGCGAGCACGCGCCCCGCCTCCCGCAGCGCCCGCAGCATCTCCGGCACACCGGGAAAGAGGCCGATCGTGCCCGCGTCGCGTGCTGCAAGGCGGCGCATGTCCTGCGCGATCAACGGCAGCCGCCAGGACGGCACGCCGAGCCGGCGGATGATCTCGCGGTTGTCGAGTTCCCGGAACGCCTCGAACTCCGCGTCATCCAGAAGGCGCAGGCCGTGCCGGGGCGCCAGCTCCCGCAGGATGGACCGGAACCACGGAAGGCTGTCGGCCAGCGTGCCGTCAAGGTCGAAGAGAATGAGCCGGAACCGCATGGCCCCGGCTCATGCCGCAGCGGGGCGGCCGCGGGAAGACGTTAGCCGCGCCCGACGAAGGGCATCTTCGTCGCCATGATCGTCATGAACTGGATGTTCGCATCCAGCGGCAGGGACGCCATCTGGGCGATGGCGCGGCCGACATGTGCCACGTCCATCCGCGGTTCCACCATCATCGTGCCGTTCGCCTGCGGCACGCCCTTCGTCATCCGCTCGGTCATCGGGGTGGCGGCGTTGCCGATGTCGATCTGGGAGCAGGCGATGTCGTGCTTGCGCCCGTCCAGCGAGATGGACTTCGTCAGCCCGGTCACTGCGTGCTTCGTCGCGGTATAGGGCGCGCTGCCCGGCCGCGGGGCATGGGCGGAGATGGACCCGTTGTTGATGATACGGCCGCCCTTCGGGTCCTGGTGCTTCATGATGCGATAGGCGGCCTGGGCGCAGTAGAAGGTGCCGTTCAGGTTGGCGGCCACGACGCCGGCCCAGTCGTCCGGCGTGATCTCGTCGAAATCCACGGCGGGCGAGCCGCGGCCGGCGTTGTTGAACAGCAGGTCCAGGCGGCCGAAGCGCGTCTTCACCGAGTCGAAGAGGGAATCCACCGCGGCGCGGTCGCCGACATCGGCGCTCATCGGATGGCAGCGGTCCACGCCGGACAGGGCCGCCGTCTCCTGCAGCGCGTCCAGGCGGCGCCCGACGACGACGACGGTCCAGCCCTCCGCCAGCAGCGAGTGGGCGGCGGCGCGGCCGATGCCGGAGCCGGCGCCCGTCACGACGGCGATCTTCGCCTGGGCCATGGATCGTTTCCCCTGTCCTGGTGCGGGCGGAGCCTGCGGCGGGGCCGACCCGGTGGCAAGATCACTCCGGCGGGGTGTCCAGGTGGACGCGCAGCGCGGCCAGGCGGCGGTCGCGCCAGCGCATCTTCGCCTCGGTTTCGGGAGCCGGCGTCCATTCGGCCATGATCCTGGCCACCGCATCGTCCCCGAAGACCTCGGGCCGGGCGGGATCGCGCGGGATGAGTTCGAGGAAGCCGCGGAACCGGCTGACATAATCCGGGATGCCGCCGGGGGCGTTCAGCTCGATCGTCTCGAACGGCCCCATGAAGGCCCAGCGTAGGCCCAGCCCGCGGGTCAGCGTCAGATCCAGATCGGCGGGGGACACCGTCCCTTCTGATACCAGCCGGAAGGCCTCGGCCAGCAGCGCGGCCTGAAGGCGGTTCAGGACAAAGCCGTCCACCTCCCGCCGCAGGGTGATCGGGGACTGCCCGATGGCGGCATAGATGGCGTGGCAGCGCGCCACCACCGCCGGGTCGGTCCAGGGAGCGCCGGACAGCTCCACCAGTGGCACGAGATGCGGCGGGTTCACCGGGTGGCCGACGAGGCAGCGGGCGCGCCCCGGCAATTCCTCGCTCCAGAGGGAGCAGCGGAGGGCGCTCGTGGAGGAGGCGAGGGGGATGCCCGGTGCCGCGATGCGGTCGAGGTCGCGGAAGAGCGCGACCTTCACCTCCAGCCGCTCCGGCCCGCTCTCCTGGACGAGCGCGACGCCTTCCAGCGCTTCTTCCAGCGTCGTGTGCACGGAGATCCGGGCCCGGGCGGCGGGCGCATCGCCGCAGAGTCCGCGGGCGGCCAGGTCCTCCAGCCCCGTGCGGCAGAGGGCCAGCGCGTGGTCCGAGGCGCCGGGCACCGGATCCCAGAGCCGAACGGCCCAGCCCGCCCGGGCGAACACCATTGCCCAAGCCCGGCCGACCAGACCCGTCCCGACGATCGCCACGCTCTCCATGCCGCGCCTCCCCTGGTTCCCCGGCAGGCTGGCCCCTCGACGGGCGTCCGGCCAGCCCCCGCCGTGACCACGCCTCACCGTCCCGTCTATGCTGCCGCCGGAAGCGGACGAGGCGACGACGTGGAGAAATTCGGGATCGGCCAACCGGTGCGGCGGCGGGAAGACGTGCGGCTTCTCACGGGCCGGGGCACTTATACCGATGATCTTGACCCGCCGGGCTGTGCGCAGGCCGTGATCGTCCGGTCGCCCCACGCCCATGCCCGCATCCTGTCGGTGGTGATCGAGGCCGCGCAAGCGGCACCGGGCGTGCTGGCGGTGCTGACCGGCCATGACGCGAAGGCGGACGGGATCGGTCCCTTGCCGGTGCTGGTGGACGTTCCCGCCCATGGTGAACCCGGCTTCTTCCCGCCGCGGGAGGTGCTGCAGACCGAGCGGGTGCGCTTCGTCGGCGATCCGGTGGTGCTGGTCGTGGCCGAGACGCGGCAGCAGGCGCAGGACGCGGCGGAGCTGGTCGAGATCGAGTACGACCCGCTTCCGGCCGTGACCGACACGGCCGGCGCGGCGGCGCCCGATGCCGCCGTGATCTGGGAGGGGCGGCCGGACAACACCTGCGTCGTCTGGGACAGCGGGCTGGAGGCGGAGACGGAGGCCGCTTTCGCCCGGGCCGACCGCGTCGTCTCGGTCGAGCTGGTGAACAACCGGATGGTGCCCAACCCGATGGAGCCGCGCGTGGCGCTCGGGGAGTGGGACGCGGCGGCGGAGCGCTACGTCTTCCACGGACCGAGCCAGGGCGTGCACCGCGTGCGGGACAACCTGGCGAAGCACGCGCTGCACGTGCCGAACGACAAGGTCCACGTCATCTCGCCCGATGTGGGCGGCGGCTTCGGCGTGCGCGGCAAGCTGACGCCGGAGAACGCGATGGTCCTCTGGGCCGCGCGGCGGCTGGGGCGGCCGGTGAAGTGGCTCGCCGGCCGCACCGAGACCTTCCAGTCCGACCCCCACGGCCGCGACCAGGTCACGCGCGCGAAGATGGCGCTGGACGGGGCGGCCAAGTGCCTCGGCGTGCGAATCCGCACGGTCGCGGGAATGGGCGCCTATCTCTCCGACTTCGGGCCGCGCGTGCCGACCGTGGCGGGAGCGCGGATCATCGGCACCGTCTACGACTGCCAGGCGATCAACAACCGGGTGCGCTGCGTCTTCACGAACACCGTGCCGACCGACAGCTTCCGCGGTGCCGGACGGCCGGAGACCGCCTACATCATGGAGCGGCTGTTCGACCGCGCGGCAGCGGAGTTCGGCCTGACGCGCGACGAGATCCGGCGGCGCAACTACATCCGCCCGGACCAGATCCCCTACCGCAACGTCGCCGGAATTCCGATCGACAGCGGCCGCTTCGCAGAGACGCAGGACATGGCGCTGGAGCGCGCCGACTGGGCCGGTTTTCCCGCACGGCAGGCGAAATCCCGGGCGCAGGGCAAGCTGCGCGGGATCGGGCTCGGCTACTTCGTGGAGGCGTCCGGCGGCCAGCCCTTCGAGTGGGCCCGGATCAGGATGACCGAGGACGGCAAGGCGGAGCTGCGCGTCGGCACCTTCAGCCATGGCCAGGGCCACGAGACGGCCTTTGCCCAGATCGTGTCGGAGCGCCTGGGCATTCCCTTCGAGAAGATCAGCTTCGTGCAAGGCGATTCGGACAAGGTCCCGACGGGCGGCGGCACCGGCGGGTCACGATCCTCGCAGATGGGCGGCGTCGCCGTGCTGAGGACGAGCAACCTCGTCGTGGAGAAGGCGCGCCGCATCGCCGCCCATCTGCTGGAGGCGGGGCCGGAGGATGTGGAGGCCTTGGACGGCCGCTTCCGCGTGGCCGGCACGGACCTGTCGGTGGACTGGGCGCGGGTGATCGCCGCGGCGAACGACCCGGCCCTGTTGCCGGAGGGGGAGAAGCCCGGACTGGACGAATCCCTGACCTACAAGCGCGACGAGGAGTGCAACTTTCCCAATGGCTGCCACGTGGCGGAAGTGGAGGTGGAACCCGACACGGGCCGCGTCACGATCGCCCGCTACACGGCGGTGGACGACGTGGGCAAGGTGATCAACCCGATGCTCGTCCACGGCCAGATGCATGGCGGCATCATGACCGGCATCGGCCAGGCCCTGCTGGAGGACGTCCGCTACGACCCCGAGAGCGGCCAGTTCCTGACCAGCACCTTCCAGGACTACGCCATGCCGCGGGCCGGCGACGCGCCGCATTTCGACCTTGGCCTGAACGAGGTGCCCACCCCGATCAACGAGCTGGGCGTGAAGGGGGCCGGCGAGGGGGGCGCCTGCGGCGCGCCGCCCGCCATCGTCTCCGCGGTGTGCGACGCGATCGGCGTGCCGCACCTCGACATGCCGCTGACGCCGGAGAAGGTCTGGCGCGCCCTCAGAGAGGCGCGATCGGCAGAGCGCCCGGCCGCTGAATGAACGCGGTGGTGGTGGCGATGTTCCGGGGGGAGGAGGGCGGCATCTCCGGCCGTTCCATCCGGCCCCAGCCGGGCGCGTCCTCCACCCTTCCGTCCCGCATCACCACCCGGCCACGGACGATCGTGGCCACCGGGGCGCCGACCGTGCGCCGGCCCTCGAAGGGGGTGAATCGGCTGTGCTCAGAGTGCAGGGACGCGCCGCGGATCACCCCCTCCTTCGTCGGGTCCACGATGGCGATGTCCGCGTCGGCACCCGGCTGGATCACGCCCTTCCGGGGATAGAGGCCGAAGGCGCGGGCCGGGGCGGCGCCGGCCATGCGGACATACTCCTCCAGCGTCAGCCGCTCCTCATGCACGAGGGTGAGCATGAGCTGCATCGACGTCTCGACACCGGGGAAGCCGCAGGCATTGTCCCAGATCGAGGCGTGCGACTTCTCCTCCATCGCGTGCGGCGCGTGGTCTGTGCCGAGGATGTCAATGATCCCGTCCCGCAGCGCCGCCAAGAGGGGCGCGCGCTGCGCACCCTCCCGGATCGGCGGGTTTAGGCGGCCGATGCGGGCGGCCTCGCCGGTCAGATCCTCGGCGGCGATGAGCAGGTATTGCGGGCAGGTCTCCACCGTGATCGGCACGCCGCGCGTCTTGGCGGCGGCGATGTGCGGGATGGAGCGGGCGCAGGATTCATGGGCGATGTGGATGCGCGCGCCCGTCCACTCGGACAGCATGATGCAGCGGCTGAGGCTTTCCAGCGCCACGATGTCGGCGCGGGCGCACCAGTGGGAGTAATCGTCGTCCCGCCCCGCCTCCCGCATCCGCCGTTCGCGCCAGAACAGCATGGGTGAGTTCTCGGCGTGGATGGTGCAGCGGTGGCCACGGCGGGCCAGCACCTCGAAGGCCTCCAGCACGGCGCCGTCATTCGGAGCGGGCAGGTTGCCGGTGGTGTTGCCGTAGAAGAGCTTGAAGCCGATCACGCCGGCATCCATCAGCGGCTCCAGGCTGTCGAGCGTCCGCTCGTCCACCAGGCCGTAGATGCCGAAATTGACGTGCGCCTGCCGCTCCGCCGCTTCCCGCTTCATCGCCAGGGCTTCGAGCGACCAGGTCGGCGGCTCGGTGTTCGGCATGTCGAAGATGGTGGTGACGCCGCCGGCTGCGGCGGAGCGGGTCGCGGTCGTCCAGTTCTCCTTGTGCGTCATGCCGGGTTCGCGGACATGGACGTGCACGTCGATCGCGCCGGGGATGACAAGGCGGCCGCGGGCGTCGATGGTCTCCTTCGCCGGCGGGGCGAAGGCGGGGTGGCCGACATAGGCGATCAGTCCGTCCTTCACCGCCACGTCGGCGGCGAAGCGGCCGGTCTCGTTCACCACCGTGCCGCCGGCGATGAGCAGATCCGCGGTTTCCATCAGATCACCCAGCCTCCATCCACCGCCAGATCCTGTCCGGTGACCTGCCGGGACAGGTCGGAGGCCAGGAAGAGCACCGCGCCCGCGATGTCCTGATCCGTGCTGATCCGGCGCAGGGCGTAGTCACCGGCATAAATCTCGCGCGCCTCCTCCATGGAGATGTTCATGCGCCGTGACATCTCGGTCCGGACCTTGGTGAACCGGTCGCCCTCGATCATACCCGGGCAGACGCAGTTCACGTTGATGTCGTGCGGGCCGAGTTCCAGCGCCGCGGATTTGGTGATGCCGCGCAGGCCCCATTTGCTGGCGGAATAGGCGGCGCGGCCGGCCTTGCCGCGCAGGCCGAAGGTGCCGCCGACATTCACGATCTTGCCGCGTCGCGCGGCGATCATCGCGGGGGCGAAGGCGCGCATGGTCAGGAAGGGGCCGGTGACGTTCAGGCGGTTGATCTCGTCGAACTCCTCCGGCGTCGTCTCCCAGAAGGTCTTCCCGAGTGGGCCGGTGCCGCCGGCGACGTTCACCAGCACGTCGCAGCGGCCGAAGTCGCGCAGCACGGCGGCGGCCATGGCGTCTACCGTGCCGGGGTTCATCAGGTCGCAGGAGTAGATCTCGGCGCGGCGGCCCTTGGCCCGCGCCTCCGCGGCCACCGGCTCGATCGCCGCCGTGTCCCGCCCCACCAGGGCGAGGTCGGCGCCGTGATCGGCCAGCAGCAGGGTGGTCGCCGCGCCCATGCCCTTGGCCGGGCCGGTGATGACCGCCACGCGGTCCTTCAGGAGCTGCATGAGCCGCTCCCTACTGCGCCAGAAGGCGCTTGGCGCGGGTGAAACGGCCAGCCAGGGCACGACAGTGGCAGGCGACCATCGGCGCGATCGTCTCGCACCATTCGCGCGTCGGCGCGTTCAGCGCCGCCAGCCGTTCCGCCGCCTCCTGCGCCTGCCCGGCGAGCGCGGCCTCGTCCACGCCCAGGACACGGCGGTCCCGCAGCTTCCAATCGCCGCCGATCATCACGTCCCGCACCGCCGAGCCGTCCTCGGTCCAGACAAGCTGGTTCGCGGCGTTGTTCAGCGGGGACCAGTTGATGTGATCCAGGTCCAGCAGGACGAGGTCCGCCAGCTTGCCCGCCGCGATCACGCCGGATTCCAGCCCGAGCAGCCGTGCCGATCCCTCGGTCGCCAGCCGCACCGTCTCGGCGGTGCCGAGCCAATCATCCTCCGTCGCGCCGTCCCAGAGGCGGGACGCGAAGGCCGCCAGCCGCATGGACTCGAACATGTTCTGGTTGTCCGAGGAGGAGGAGCCATCCGTCCCGATCCCCACCGTCACCCCCGCCCGGATCGCCGCCCGCGCCGGGGCGATGCCGGACGCCAGCCGCATGTTGGCGCCGGGATTGTGCGACAATCCGCCGCCGCGGGTGGCAAGCGTCGCCAGGTCATCCTCCGTCAGCCAGACGCCATGCGCCACGCTGAAGCGCGGGCCGATCAGGCCGAGCGAGTCCATGTGGGCGAGCAGCGTCGTCCCGTAGCGCTCCTCGCCGCCGCCGGCCTGATAGCGAGCCTCGGCTACATGGGTCTGCATCGGCAGGTCGAAGCGCTCCGACAGGTCGCGGCAGCCGGTCATGAACTCGTCGGAGCAGTGCAGGGGGATGGTCGGCGCCACGCCCAGCCGCACACCGTGGACAGCGTGGGACCAGTCACGGGCGGCGTCGTGAATGGACTGGAGAATGGCGTCGGCCTTCGCCATGGACATCCCGGCCGCGCGGGACCGGTGCGGCTCGGGCAGGGCGGCAATCAGGCCGGGGGTGGCCTGAAAGAAGGTCAGATCCGCCACCATCGGGGCCAGCACCGCGCGCAGCCCAACGGCGCGGTAGGCCTCCGCCATCACGTTGAGCCCCTCGACGCTCGGGGCCGGGAACTCGAAGGCGAGGTCGAAGCCCGCGGTGCAGCCCTTCTTGAGCATCTCCACCGCGTTGAGGGTGGTGGAGAGGCGCTTCTCCTCCAGCCCGCGGCCGCCGCTGATCCAGGGGGCGTGGGTCAGCAGCAGGGCCAAGTCCCACTTGTCCCCCGCGCCCTTGGACAGGGCGCCGTGCCCGTGGGTGTGGCCGTTCACCAGCCCGGGGATGATCAGGCGACGGGACGCGTCGTGCCGGGCCGCGTCCTCCACCGCCGTTCCGGGCGGGAGGAGGGCGGCGATCCGGTCGCCTTCGACCAGGATGTCGGCGAAGGGGGCGGAGAGGGCATCGGACGCCAGGACGTGGGCGCCCGTCAGCAGGATTCGGGTCATCGCGCAACAGCGTGCAAGTGATGGGCCGTCCGCGCCAGCCCCGCCTTCCTCCGCCCGCCCGATCCGTTATAGCCCCCGGGACAGTCGGGAGAGGGCATGACGGTCCGCATCGAGATGGGACAGACCCCCGCCGGCGCCGCGGCGACGATGGACCTGGAGGAGTTGCTGGCGACGCGTCTGCTGGTCCAGGGCAATTCCGGCAGCGGCAAGTCCCACCTGCTGCGCCGCCTACTGGAGCAGAGCGCCCCCTGGGTGCAGCAGGCCGTCATCGATCCGGAGGGCGACTTCGTCTCCTTGGCCGACCGCTTCGGGCACCTCGTCATCGACGCCGCGGCGCATGAGGAGGCCGCGATGACGGCCGCAGGGGATCGTGTCCGGCGGCACCGCGTCTCCGTCGTGCTGAACCTCGAAGGGCTGGACAGCGACCGTCAGCTCCGCCACGCCGCCGCCTTCCTCGGCGGCCTGTTCGACGCCGAGCGCGACCATTGGGCGCCGATGCTCGTCGTCGTGGACGAGGCGCAGCTCTTCGCCCCGGCCGCCGGCGGCGACACCACGGACGATGCCCGCCGGGCCGCCCTCTCGGCCATGACGGACCTGATGTGCCGCGGCCGCAAGCGCGGGCTGGCCGGGATCATCGCGACCCAGCGCCTGGCGAAGCTGGCAAAGAACGTGGCGGCGGAGGCGTCGAACTTCCTCATGGGCCGCACCTTCCTCGACATCGACATGGCCCGCGCCGCCGACCTGCTGGGGATGGAGCGGCGCCAGGCCGAGGCCTTCCGGGATCTCCAGCGCGGCCACTTCATTGCCCTCGGGCCCGCGCTGTCGCGCCGCCCCCTCGCGATGCGGATCGGCGCGGTCGAGACGGAGAGCCGGGGCGCCGGGCCGTCGCTCCTGCCCCTGCCGCAAACGGCGCCGGAGGAGGCGCGGGAGCTGATCCTGGCTGCGGCGCCGGCCGGCGCTGCGCCCGCACGGGTGCGGCGACCGCCGCCCACGCCGCCCGTGGATATCCTGGCCCAGTTGGCCCAGGCGCGCCCCGCCGCGCCCCCTCCGCCGCCCACCGAGACGGCCGAAGAGGTGGCGGACCGTGCCGCCCGAACCGCCACCATTCTGCGCGACATCCTGGCCGAGTCGGACGCCGCCTTCCGGCCGGTCGGCGTACTGTACCAGGAGCTGCTGGTCCGGCTTCGCATCCATGCGGTCGGCGGCGCCCCGCCCGACCTGCCCGCCTTTCGTCGGCTCCTGGCGGTCGCACGGGCCGGGGTCGCACCGGAGGCCGAGAGCGATCCCGACTGGCACGAGGCTGTCGCGCGCGCCCAAACCCTGCCGGAAGACACGCAGGGCGTGTTCCTGCTGCTGGCCCATGCGGCCCGGCACGGGCTCCCCTGTCCGTCCGACGCGGCGATCGCGCAGGCCTATGGCAGCCGGTCCGAGGGGCGGGCGCGGCGCCTGCTCGGCTGGATCGAGGAGCGGGGGCTGATCGTCACGCGCGCCCTGCCGGCCGGGCGCGTGGTGGCCCTGGTCGGCCTCGCTTGGGAAACGGCGCCGGGCGACCCGGCGGGCTGACCCGGGAGCCGCTTGGCGCGCGGCCCGATCCGTCCCACCTTCGCGGCGAACGAGGGAGGATACCGACCATGCGCGTGAACCGTCGCGGGATCCTGGCTGCCGTCGCTGCCGCGCCGCTCGCGAGGCCCGCGCTGGCGCAGTCGAACTCCATCACGCTGGTGGTCCCGACCGCGCCGGCCGGCACGACCGACTTCGCGGCGCGGCTGCTGGCGGAGCCGCTCTCCCGTCAGCTCGGCCAGTCCGTGGTGGTGGAGAACAAGGCGGGCGCGAACGGGGCGCTCGGCACCCAGGACGTGGCGCGGGCGCGGCCGGACGGGGCGCGGCTGCTGGTGCAGTATTCGGGCTACCATGTCGGCTCGCCGGCCATCGTGCCGAACATCGGCTACGACGTGCGGCGAGACTTCGCCGCGGTCGCGAACCTGCTGGACGCGCCGCAGGTGGTGTTCATGAACCCCGCCGTGCCGGCGAACGACATGTCCGGGCTGATCGCGTACGCGAAGGCCAATCCGGGGACGCTGAACTACGCCTCCTCCGGCAATGGCTCGCTGCAGCATCTGGGGACGGAGCTGATCAAGCTCCGGACCGGCACGGACATGGTCCACGTGCCCTATCGCGGCACCGGCCCGGCGACGCAGGACCTGCTCGCAAACCGCGTGCAGCTGATGGTGACCACGCCGCCGCCGTTGATGCCCTTCGTGCGGGAGGGGCGGCTGAAAGCTCTGGCGATCACCGCCCCGAACCGCCACCCGGCGCTGCCCGACGTGCCGACGCTGGCGGAAGCCGGCCTGCCCGACCTAGAGGTGATCGGCTGGTTCGCCGTCTTCGCCCCGGCCGCCACCCCGGCCCCGGTGCTGTCGCGCCTGGTCGAGGCCTGCAACGCCGTCGTCTCGACGCCCGAGTTCCGCCGCCGGGCGGAGGAGCAGGGCGCCGTCATCCGCCCGATGACCCCGGCCGAGATGCAGGCCCGCGTCAACCGCGAGCTGGACGAATGGATTCGCGTGGCGCGCGCGGCCAACATCCAGGCGGAGTAAGCTCCCCGCTGGCGGTCAGGCCGCCAGCGCCGACCGCCCCGGCATGGCCCCGCCGCGCAGCGCGCCCGGGGCGGTGCTGCCCCACTGGACGGCATGGCCAGCCGGCAGCGCGCGGCTGTTGGGCATGGCCAGCCAGATGCGCAGAAGGACCCGCGAGGTCCCGGCCTGCGCGTCATCCGCATAGGCCGTGCGCCCGTGATACGTGATGTGCTGGTTCATGAGCTGGATCTGACCGGGCTCGAACGGCATCTGAAGCGAGAGCTCGTCCGCGAGGGCGGCGAGCATGTCCATCGCCTCCACCTGGTCCGGGCGGAGCGGCGGCACGCCCGGCTCGGCATGCGCCATCTCGACATAGGTGCGGGAGTACTGGCTGGTGAACTCGCCGTTGGGACCGCGCGAGAAGACCGGCATGGTGAAGACGCGGTCCGCGTGGCCGTCGCCTTCCTCGTCGGCCGGGCGCATCCGGTGGAAGTCCTGGTACAGCACCCGCAGCAGGTCCGGGCGGCGGGTGGCCATCGCATCGTGGATCGCCACGGTGGAGACGATGCGCGACTCCCCGCCCGCGATCCCGTTGGACGCGCAGAGCAGCGCGAGGACGTCGCACTTGTCGGTGTGGAAGCGCAGCGGTCCGGTGGAGCGTGACCGTGCCCGGGCGGAGGGCACCGCCCCGGTCGCATCAGGCCCCGTCACCGCGGCGCCGGTGCCGGTCTCGTCCCGCACCTCGGCCAGGATCTCGCCCTTCGTGTTCTGCGGCAGCGGCGTGCCGAGATTCACCATCAGGCCCCAGAAGATCCGCTTCAGATCCTCCGGCGCGTAGCGCTCCGGCGAGAGCCCGGCGAGGCGGACGAGGCCGCTTCCCTCCTCCAGCTCCCGCGCCAGGGCCTCCAGCATTCGGCTCAGGCCCGGCAGGGGGAAGCGCGCCGCGGTCAGGTGCGCGAGCGGGACGCCGCGTGCCGTCTCCAGCGCCGCCTCGATCTCGGCGATGGCGGCGGCATCCAGCCGGCGGAGCCAGCCTGTGTCGCGGGAAAGGTCGGCGCCGGTCCAGGCGGCGCGGCCACCGATGGGAAGGAGGGGATCGGGCTGCATGGGCGGACCGTTGCGCCACCCGCGGCAGGGGTCAAGCGCCGGGTGGCGCAGCCGTCCGGCACGGGGGATGCTTGCGGCCACCATCCGCACTCAGCCCGCCCATGGGGGATCCATGCCCAGCCTGCGCCGCCGCAGCCTCGCCGCCCTTCTCGCCGCCCCGGCGCTCGCCCGGCCGGCCCTCGCCCAGGCGCCCTGGCCGTCCCGTCCCATCCGCTTCATCATTCCCTGGCCGCCCGGCGGGCTGAACGACCTCATCGCCCGGGCCTACAACGACCAGGTCGGCCGGACCCTCGGCACCACGATCGTGAACGACTTCAAAGCGGGCGCCGGCGGGCGGATCGGGGTGGCGGAGATCGCCCGCTCCGCGCCGGACGGCCACACCATCGGCATGGGCAACCTCGGCCCGCTCACCATCTTCCCGCATCTCTACCGTGACATGCCCTATGACGCGCGGAAGGATGTGCTGCCCGTCACGATGTTCGCGGCCTCCCCCCTCGTGCTGGTCGTGAACAAGGACCTGCCGGCGCGCAACGTCGCGGAGCTGATCTCGCTGGCGAAATCGCGCCCCGGGCGGCTGAACGCGGCGTCCGTCGGCGTCGGCACGGCGCAGCACCTGATCTTCGAGATGTTCAAGGAGCGCGACGGCATCGAGATGGTGCACGTCCCCTACCGCGGCACGAATGAATCCCTTCCGGCGATGCTCGGGGGCGACATCCACGCCATGTTCGACACGCTGCCGCTGATGCTGTCGCAGATCCGGGACGGCTCCATCCGTGCCCTGGCCGTCACCACGCCGGAGCGCCTGCCGCAACTGCCCGATGTGCCGACGCTGAAGGAATCGGGATACGATATCGACGTGGTGACCTGGTACGCCGTCATCACCCCCGCCGGCACGCCTGCGCCGATCCTCGACCGGCTCTATGAGGCGTACACGGCCGCTGCGGGGGCGCCGGAGGTGCAAAGGCTGCTGGCCGAGCAGGGGCTCATCTACTTGCCGAACACCCGGAACCAGTTCGCGGAGCGCATCGCGACGGAGTCCGACCGCTGGGCACGGATCATCCGCGACCAGCGCATCCAAGTGCAGTAGTCTCCGGCGCGATCCCCTCGAGGGATCAGGAGAACAGGAGGCGAGCGACAGGATGACCGTGAACGGGCCGACATACGCGATGCTCTACCTTCTCCTGCTGATTCCAACCTACCTGCTGCCCTGGTTCGGCTCGAACTCCTTCGTGGTCTTCCTCGCGACGTTCGGCACGAACGGACTCTTCTGGGTGCATCTGCTCGCACTGCTCGCGATCTGCTGGCTGGCGCGGGAGCGGGGGCGGATGACAGGGCAGGGCTGGCTGGTGGTGCTGCCGGTCCTCGCCCTTTGCTTCGACATGATCCCGGGGCTGAACCTCATCCCGCTCGTGCCCACCGTGCTGCACGGACTGGCCATCCTGCTCGGGCTGGCACCGGCGCGCCGGACCGCCTGATCCGCCGTGCGGGTCACGCCGGGAGAGAGAAGGCATTCTCTCGCCCGGCCCGCTCATCTTCCTGTCTCAAGCTGCCAAGAAATGCGGCGGTGGTTCCGACCGGCTCGCGGATCTGTCCCGCCGGGCCAGGTCCCGGGCGAACTTCTGGCCGGCCGGTCAGGTCGGGGCCGGGTTCGGCAGCTCCGAGTCCAGCCCGGCCCCGATCGGCGTCGCGTCGGACGCCGGGTCGACCAGCGCGTCCCGCTCTCCTGCCTGGCCGCGCGAGTGGTCGTTCACCCTCCGCCGATGCCGCCGAAGCTGCTTGCCGACATGCTCGGCCGCGGCGTTGAACGCCCGGTGCGCGTCCGGCCCTTCGCCCTCGCCCTGAACGGTCACGTTCCGCCCGGCATGCAGGTTGATGTCGCAGGCGAAGAAGGCGCCGTCCTTGCGGAAGGTCACGCGGGCGTCGATCGCGTGGTCGAAGTACTTGCGGGCCACGGTTTCCAGCCCCTCGGTGACATGGGCCTTCAGCGCATCCCCGGTATCGACGCCCTTGCCGGCGACCGTGATCTGCATGGAGCGGTTCCCTTCCACTGTTTCCCCTGGGGGGACTTGTGGACCGGGGCGGCCGGTTTGAAGGGATCAATCCGGGAACTGTGACCGTTTCCGGTCACAGACGCGTCGTCAGAAGGCGGGGGACGACTTCTCCCGCTTGCGCTGGACGGAGGAGGGGATCCGGAGCGCGTCCCGGTATTTCGCGACAGTCCGGCGGGCGATGTCCACCCCCTCGGCCCGAAGCTGCTCCACGATCGCGTCGTCGGACAGCACGTCGTCCGCCGGCTCCGCGTCCACCATGTCCCGGATGCGGTGCCGGATCGCCTCGGCCGAGAAGGTCTCGCCGCCCCGGGTTCCGGCGATGGCGGTGGTAAAGAAGTACTTCAGCTCCAGCACGCCGCGGGGGGTGGCGATGTACTTGTTCGCGGTCACCCGGCTGACCGTGCTCTCGTGCATCTGCAGCTCGTCCGCGATCTCCCGCAGGATCAAGGGGCGGAGATGCGCGACACCGTGACGGAAGAACCCCTCCTGCCGCCGCACGATCTCGGCCGAGACCCGCAGGATGGTGTTCGCCCGCTGCTCCAGGCTGCGGACGAGCCAGTTGGCGGCCTGGAGCTTCTCCGCCAGGAAGGCGCGATCCTCCTTCGTACGGGTGCCGGTCTGCGCCACGGCGTGGAAGCCGCGATTGACCAGCACGCGCGGCATCGTCTCGGGGTTCAGCTCCAGCAGCCAAGTGCCGTCAGGGGCACGGCGCATCAGCACATCGGGCACCACGGGCGGGGCGGGATCGGCATCGGCCAAGGCCCCCGGCTTCGGGTTCAGGTGGCGCAGCTCCGCCACCATGCCCGTCAGGTCCTCCGCATCCACGCCGCAGACGCGCAGCAGGCCCGGCATGTCCCGGCGCGCCAGCATGTCGAGGTTGTTCAGGAGCGCCTGCATGGCCGGGTCCAGCCGGTCCTTCTCGGCCAGTTGCACCGCCAGGCACTCCCGCAGGTCGGCGCAGAAGAGCCCGGTCGGCTCGAAGCGCTGCATCCGGGACCGGACGCGGGCCACCTGCTCCTCGGGGCAGCCCAGCGCCTCGGCGAAGGCGGCGTTCGGAACGGTCAGGCGCCCGGCCGGATCCAGCAGCGCGATCATCTGCCCCGCGATCAGCCGGTCCCGCGCATCGCCGAAGGCCAGCCGCGCCTGTTCCGCCAGGTCCTCCCGCAGGGAGCGCGGACGTTCGCCCGCGATCTCCTCCAGGCTCCGGCCCTCCTCGTCCCAGGCGTCGGCCCGGGCACTGCGGGAGGAGGGGTAGAGGGCCTCGCCGCTCTCGTAGCCGGCGGACCAGTCGGCCTCGATGGGGGCGTCGGCGATGCTGGGGGACTGGGTCGCCTCGAAGGAGTCGCGCTCGACCGGGTCCGGGGCCGCGGGGGCGGCGGTGGTCGCCTCCTCCCGCTCGAGCATCGGGTTCCGCTCCAGCTCCTCCTCGACGAAGGCGGTGACCTCGAGGTTGCTTGACTGGAGCAGCTTGATGGCTTGCCGCAGCTGCGGCGTCATCACCAGCTGCTGCGTCTGGCGGAAGTCCAGCCGGGGCGCCAGGCTCACCACGGGGGCCTCACCATGCGCGACGCCCTCCGGGGATCACCGAAAGGTCCTCACAGGCTGAAGCGCTCGCCGAGATAGACGCGGCGCACGCCCTCATGCGCCACGATCTCGCGCGGAGCGCCCTCCATCAGCACCTGGCCGTCATGCAGGATGTAGGCGCGGTCGATGATGGCCAGCGTCTCGCGGACATTGTGCTCGGTGATGAGCACGCCGATGCCGCGGTCCTTCAGGTGCTTCACGAGGTCGCGGATCTCGCCCACGGCGATCGGGTCGATGCCGGCCAGCGGCTCGTCGAGCAGGATGTAGGCGGGGTGGGTGGCCAGGGCGCGCGCGATCTCGCAGCGCCGCCGCTCGCCGCCCGAGAGGGCCAGGGCCGGGGCCCGGCGCAGATGGGCAATGCCGAACTCCGCGAGCAGCGAGTCGAGCATCTGGTCCCGCCGCTCGCGGGACGGCTCCACCACCTCGAGCGCGGCGCGGATGTTGTCCTCCACGGACAGGCCCCGGAAGATCGAAGCCTCCTGCGGCAGGTAGCCCAGGCCGAGCCGGGCGCGCCGGTACATCGGCAGCATCGTGACGTCGTGGCCGTCGAGGAAGACCTGGCCCTCATCCGGCCGGACGAGGCCGGTCATCATGTAGAAGGTGGTGGTCTTGCCCGCGCCGTTCGGCCCGAGCAGCCCCACCGCTTCCCCGCGCCGCAGCGAGAGCGACACGCCCCGCACCACCGGCCGCTTCTTGTAGCGCTTTCCCAGGGACTTCGCGACGAGGCCGGAGCGGCCGTCGACGACGCGTAGCGCCTCGCTCATCGGGGCTGTCCCCCCTGCTGGCGGTTGGGCTGCGCCGGGCGCTGTTGCGCGGGGCGCGCGCCGGGGAGGGGCGCGTTCTCCTGGCCGGAGTTGGGGATGACGAGCCCCTGGACACGTTGTCCGGGCGCGGAGATGAGGCGGGAGACGCCACTGCGAAGGTTCACGATGGCCTCGGCGCCCTGGAGCTGGTTCTGGCCGCGGGTGATCCAGACATTTCCGAGGACTCGCGCCATGCCGGTGACCGGCGAGTAAACGGCGCGGTCACCGCGGACGATCTCGGCCTCGGTGCGGATCTCGACATTGCCGAAGACCTCCACGCGATCGAGCTTCGAGCCCTCACCCGGCACCCGTCCCGGAGCGGCGGGTGCGGGGGCGCCCGGCCGCACGGCAATGGCCGGTGCGGCGGCGGGGGTGGGGCGGGCCGGGGCAGGGGGGGCCGCCGGCGCCTCCGCGAGGAAGTAGCCGACGAGCGTGTCCGCCTGGATCCGGCGGTTGTCGTTCGTCACCGCGCTGGCGGCGCCGCGCGCCACGGCCATTCGCCGGGCCTGCCAGTATTCGAGGCTGTCCCGCGCCCGGATGATGTTGTCCGGCGTGTTCAGCTGCAGGTCGCGGCCGGTCAGGACCATCACCTGCTGGTCCACGTCGTACACGGCGCGGTCGCCCTGGGCCCGGTCCGTGGCGGTGGCGATGCGAACGGTCCCCTCGGCCTCCATCCGCCAGATCTCGCCGCCCGAGAGCGGGCTGCTGTCGCCGCCGGCCGCCGGCGCCGCGGCGGGGGCGGCCGCGCCGCCGCGAGGGCGGTAGCGCGCGATCAGCCGGTCAGCCGTCAGGGTGGTGCCGTCGCGCGAGGCGCGGGCGTTGCCGCGGGCGACGATCACCTGCTCGGCCTGGCGCCACTCGATCCCGTCGGTCGAGGTGACCTCCAGCGGCCCGCCGCCCGAGAGGTCCATCGGCTGGGCCAGCGCAGGCCCCGCGGCCAGCAGCCCGAGCAGAAGGGTGCGGCGGATCATCGGCCCCCCTCCAGCACCGCGCGGGCGTTGCCGGTGAAGATCACCACGGCGCCGCGGTCGCGCAGGCGGAAGCCGTCGCCGGTGATGGTGCCGAAGGACCCCTGGGCCGCGACGGGCCGGTCGCCCTCGGCATTGCCGGCCTTCACCTCCACCCGTGCCTCCTCGGTCTCGAACAGCATTCCGTTGTCATTCCACAGCGTCACGTCGCCGCGCAGGTCGAGCCGGTCGGCCGGACGGTCGTAGCGGCCGGTCCGGCTCTCGACCAGCAGCCAGGACCCGTTCGCCTGGAAGACGTCCCCGCGCGGCGCCTCGAGGTCTACCACGTCGTCGCTGCCGACCTGGGTCGCGGTGGCGGCGGTGACGTTGAAGGGGCGCCCGGTCTCGTCCGTGCCCTGGTAGCGCGGGTTGACCACCCGAAGCGCCTCCGGCGTCGCGCGGGTCATCCGGCGGAAGGAGATGCGGGCCCGCTCCTCCGCGCGCTCGAACTCCGGCCAGAGCACGATCGCCGCCAGCAGTGCCAGCGCGCCGGCCGGCAGCACCCATTTGAGCAGCCGCACGGACCAGCGGTGCCGCCACATGGCGCCGGTGCTGTAGCTCCGCCGGGCGCGGGATGGCACCGGGCGGTGCCGGCCGGCCGGCATCACCAGGTGTCCCGGCGCGTCGCTCGGGGCAGGGTCGCTCACGAAGGGGCCGGCCCGGTGACGGGCGGTGAGGCGGTCATGGGGGCTGTATGGGACCACCCCGGGGGGCGGTCAACGCGGGCGTCAAAAACCGTGCCACAGCGTTGACATCTGTTAAACTCAATGCGCGAAGATGTCAGGGTCCTCGTAGCCCAGCAGGTCCAGCGCGCCCCGCGCAGGCAGGAACCGGAAGCAGGCCTCGGCGAGTTCCAGCCGGCCTTCCCGACGCAGCATCCCCTCCAAACGCGCCCAGAGGGCGTGCAGGTGCAGCACGTCGGACGCCGCGTAGGAGAGTTGCTCCGGCGTGAGCTCCGGCGCGCCCCAGTCGCTGGTCTGCTGCTGCTTGGAGATCTCCACGCCCAGAAGTTCCCGGCAGAGGTCCTTCAGCCCGTGCCGGTCGGTGAAGGTGCGGACGAGCTTCGACGCGATCTTCGTGCAGCGCACCGGCGACACCGTCACGCCCAGAGCGTGGCCGAGAATCGCCACATCGAAGCGGGCGAAGTGGAACAGCTTCACCGTGCCCGCATCTTCCAGCAGCGCGCGCAGGTTCGGGCAGGCGGCACCTTGGCCGCCCAGCGTCTGCGGCACGATCTGGACGCAGTGGGCGGTGCCGTCACCGGAGGAGAGCTGCACCAGGCAGAGCCGGTCCCGATGCGGGTTCAACCCCATCGTCTCCGTGTCGATGGCGACGACCGGGCCGAGGCTCAACCCGTTCGGCAGGTCATGCCGGTGAAGGTGAATGGTCGCGTTCGGCATGAAGAGGGCGGTCCCCATCGGAAGACCCCACCCGGGCGCGGGCCGGGATATTCCCGACCGCCCCAACGTACCGAGGATATGCCCAGGAAAGGACTCGAACCTTCACAGCCTTGCGGCCACAGGTACCTGAAACCTGCGCGTCTACCAATTCCGCCACCTGGGCAAGGGGGCAGGGCGCCGTCGCATCGTCCGGCGGCGAGGCCCGGCTTCTATGGGCGGGCGGGCGGCCCGTCAAGCGGGCCTTGGCGGGAATCCCGCGGCGCGTCATAGCGTTGGGAAGGCGGCTCTCTTCGGGACGGAGTGCGGGTGATGGCACGGCGCGTGGCAGTGGTCTTCGGCGGAACCGGCTTCATCGGCCGCTACGTGGTGCAGCGCCTGGCAAAGCAGGACTACGTCGTGCGCGTCGTGACGCGTTCGGTCGAGGCGGCGCGGCCGCTCATGACCCAGGGCATGGTCGGCCAGATCGTCCCCCTCTATGCCGCCCACTACGAGGCTGCGGTCCTCGCCCGCGCGCTGGAGGAGGCCGAGGTCGCGGTGAACCTCGTAGGCATCCTGTTCGAGCGGAAGTCGGGCGACTTTGCCCGGGTGCACGGCGAGCTGCCCGGCCGCATCGCTCAGGCCGCGACGGCGGCTGGGGTGCGGCGACTGGTCCACATCTCGGCCATCGGGGCGGACCTGGCTTCAGAGAGCCTCTACGCCAGGAGCAAGGCGGCGGGAGAGGAAGCGGTCCGGGCCGGGTTCCCTGGGGCCACGATCCTGCGCCCCTGCGTCGTCTTCGGGCGGGAGGACGCCTTCTTCAACCGCTTCGCCGGCATGGCGCGCGTGCTGCCGGTGCTGCCCCTGGTTGGCAGTGAGACGCGCTTCCAGCCGGTCTATGTTGGCGACGTGGCCGATGCGGTGATCGCGGCAACCGAGCGGGACGACGCGCCCGGACGGACCTACGAGCTGGCAGGCCCGCGCGCGGCGACCTTCCGCAACCTGATGACCGAGATGATGGAGATGACCGGCCATCGCCGCCGGATCGTCGAGCTTCCGGACGGATTCGCACGGTTCCAGGCGAAGCTCTCATCGTGGTTGCCGAACCCGCCGATCACCGAGGACCAGTTGGTGCTGCTGCGGAAGGACAATGTCGCGTCACCCGATGCGCCGGGGCTGGAGGCGCTTGGCGTCACGCCGACGACGATGGAGGCGGTGCTTCCGGCCTATCTCACGCGTTACCGTCCGGGCGGCGGACGCCGCGAAGCCGTTCTCGGTGCTTAGGTCCGTTTCGGACCTTTGGTCGGCGACTGATCTCGCTTTCGAGCAGGCGAGGGGTAATTGCGAGCCGTTTTCAGGTCAGGATTTCTGACTTGATTGTTGTTTTCGTCTCGCAACCGCGAAACTTCCATGTCAGAAGCGCCGGAGATTCACGCCCGATGGGCCTCCGGAGGTTGCCATGGCCGAACGCATGCTCCAGTTCGTGCGGCTCACCCAGCAGACGCCCGACAAGCGCCCGGCGACCCTGCGACGCGAGGACTTCCAGGAGATCTACGACCGCTTCGACCCGGCCCGGGCCTCGGAGCAGGCCAGTCGGTGCTCCCAGTGCGGCGTGCCCTTCTGCTCCATCCACTGCCCGCTGAACCAGCACATCCCGGACTGGCTGAAGCTGACCGCCGAGGGCCGCCTGCAGGAGGCGCACGAGGTCAACGCCGCCACCAACACCTTCCCCGAGATCTGCGGCCGCATCTGCCCGCAAGACCGGCTCTGCGAGGGCAATTGCGTCATCGAGAAGGGCTTCGATAGCGTCACGATCGGCGCCGTGGAGCGCTACATCAACGACACCGCCTGGGAGAAGGGCTGGATCAAGCCGCCGAAGCCCGTGCGGGAGCTGGACCGCTCGGTCGGCATCATCGGCGCAGGCCCGGCCGGGCTGGCGGCGGCGGAGCGGCTCCGCTCCATTGGATGGCAGGTCCATGTCTACGACCGGTATGACCGCGCCGGCGGCCTGATGATCTACGGCATCCCCGGCTTCAAGCTGGAGAAGGAGGTCGTGACCCGCCGCACGGACCTCTTCCGGGAGGCCGGGATCACCTTCCACCTGAACGTCGAGGTCGGCCGCGACGTCACCATGGCCGAGCTGCGGGAGCGTCACGACGCGGTCCTGATCGCGACCGGCGTCTACAAGGCCCGCGACGTCGCCCTGCCGGGCGCGGAACTCGGTGGTGTGGTGCCCGCGATGGAGTTCCTGACCGCCTCGAACCGCAAGGGCCTGGGCGATGAGGTTCCCGATTTCGACTCCGGCGCGCTGAACGCGGCGGGCAAGCGCGTGGTGGTGATCGGCGGCGGCGACACGGCGATGGACTGCCTGCGCACCTCCATCCGCCAAGGCGCCGCCTCCGTCACCTGTCTCTATCGCCGCGACAAGGCGAACATGCCCGGCTCCATGCGGGAGGTCGCCAACGCCGAGGAAGAGGGCGTCCGCTTCGCCTGGCTGTCGGCGCCGGAGGCCTTCGAGGGCGCGGACGGAAACGTGACCGGCGTGCGGGCGGTGAGGATGCATCTCGGCCTGCCGGACGCCACCGGACGCCAGCAGGTGGAGCCGCTGCCCGGCTCCTCCTTCAAGGAACCGGGGGACCTCGTCATCAAGGCGCTGGGCTTCGACCCGGAGGACCTGCCCGGCATGTTCAACGAGCCCGCCCTGGACGTGACCCGCTGGGGCACGCTGCGGGTGGACCACCGCACCATGATGACGAACCTGCCGGGCGTCTTCGCGGCGGGGGACATCGTGCGTGGCGCCTCCCTGGTGGTCTGGGCCATCCGGGACGGGCGCGACGTGGCGGCGCAGATCGCCGCCTATGCCGAGGCGAAGGCCGCCGTGCCGCAGGCCGCGGAGTGAAGGAGAGGGCCATGAGCGACTACGTTACCGAGCAGCTCCGCGACGCCGCCCGCCTTCGCGACGAGGCGCATATCGACATCACCGAGCACGACGCCTGCGGCGTCGGCCTCGTCGCCGCGCTAGACGGCGTGGCGCGGCGGGATGTGGTGCAGGCGGGCATCGACGCGCTGAAGGCCGTGTGGCACCGCGGCGCGGTGGACGCGGACGGCAAGACCGGCGACGGCGCCGGCATCCACATCGAGATCCCGCAGGACTTCTTCGCGGAAGCCGTGGAGCGCGGCGGAGACATCCTGCGCCCCGGCCGGATCGCGGTGGGCATGGCCTTCATGCCGAAGACCGACCTCGGCGCGCAGGAGCGCTGCCGGTCGATCGTGGAGACGGAGATCCTGAACGCCGGCTACGCCATCTATGGCTGGCGGCAGGTGCCGATCGACGTCACCTGCATCGGCGAGAAGGCGAACGCCACCCGCCCCGAGATCGAGCAGATCCTCATCTACGACCCGGAGGTGCGGGACGCCGCGATCTTCGAGCGCGACCTCTACGTCATTCGCCGCCGGATCGAGAAGCAGGCCATCGCCTCCCAGATCCCAGACCTCTATCTCTGTTCCCTGTCCTGCCGATCCGTCATCTACAAGGGCATGTTCCTGGCGGAGAGCCTCACGCAGTTCTACCCGGACCTGCTGGACCCGCGGTTCATCAGCCGCTTCGCCATCTATCACCAGCGATATTCCACGAATACCTTCCCGACCTGGCGCCTGGCCCAGCCCTTCCGGATGCTGGCCCATAACGGCGAGATCAACACCGTCCACGGCAACATCAACTGGATGAAGAGCCACGAGACCCGGCTTGCCCATCCGCTGCTGGACGCCTTCATGGACGACCTGAAGCCGGTGGTGCAGGCGGGCGGCTCTGACACGGCGACGCTCGACAACGTGTTCGAACTGCTGGTCCGCGCCGGCCGCGACGCGCCGATGGTCAAGGCGATGCTCATCCCCGAGAGCATCGGCAGCAACGCCACCATGCCCGAAGCGCACCGGGAGCTGTTCCTCTACTGCAACGCGGTGATGGAGCCGTGGGACGGCCCGGCCGCGGTGGCCGCGACCGATGGCCGCTGGGTCGTCGCCGGGCTGGACCGGAACGGCCTGCGCCCGCTGCGCTACACCATCACCGCCGACCGCCGCCTGATTGTGGGCAGCGAGACGGGCATGGTCGCCGTCCCCGATGATCAGGTCCTGACTCGCGGCCGCGTCGGCCCCGGCCAGATGATCGGCGTGGACCTGGACGAGGCGCGTTTCTACGGCGACGACGCGCTGAAGGACGCGCTGTCCGCCCGCAAGCCCTTCGGAAAGTGGACGGAGCGCACCACCCGCATCGACGAGATCGTCAAGGCCGACGCCGACGAAGTTGTGGCGCTGGAGGGCGAGGCGCTGCGCCGCCGCCAGCTCTCCATGGGCACCACGCTCGAGGATCTGGAGACGATCCTCCACCCGATGGTGGAGGAGGCGGCCGAGGCGATCGGGAGCATGGGCGACGACACGCCCGTGGCCGTGCTGTCCCGCCAGTATCGCGGCCTGCATCACTACTTCCGCCAGACCTTCAGCCAGGTGACGAACCCACCCATCGACTCGCTGCGCGAGACGCGGGTGATGACGCTGAAGACCCGGCTGGGGAATCTCGGGAACATCCTCGACGAGGACCCGACCCAGTGCGACATGCTGATGCTCGACAGCCCCGTGCTGTCGAACGCGCAATTCGCGGCCATGCGCGGCTATATGGGCGACACGGCCTGCGAGGTGGACGCGACCTTCCCTGTATCCGAGGGCGAATCCGGCCTGCGCCGGGCGCTGGAGCGCATCCGGCGGGAGGCTGAGGTGGGCGTGCAGTCCGGCTGCACCCACGTCATCCTGACGGACGAGGCGCATAGTGCCGAGCGCGCCGCCATCCCGATGATCCTGGCGGTGGGCGCGGTCCACAATCACCTCGTCCGGCACTCGCTGCGCACCTTCACGAGCCTGAACATCCGCTCGGCCGAGTGCATGGACGTGCACTACTTCGCCGTGCTGATCGGGGCGGGCGCGACGACGGTGAACGCCTACCTCGCGCAGGAGAGCATCGCGGACCGCCACCGGCGGGGGCTCTTCCCCGGCCTGTCGCTGCAGGACTGCGTCGCCCGCTTCAAGAAGGCGGTGGACAAGGGGCTGCTGAAGGTGATGTCCAAGATGGGCATCGGCGTCCTCTCCTCCTACCGCGGCGGCATGAACTTCGAGGCGATCGGACTGTCCCGCGCCCTCGTCGCCGAGTTCTTCCCGGGCACCCAGTCCCGCATCTCCGGCATCGGGCTCTCGGGCATCGCGCGCCGGGTGCTGGCGATGCACGAGGCGGCCTGGGGCAGCGCCATCCCCACCCTGCCGGTCGGCGGCCTCTACAAGCTCCGCCGTCGCGGGGAGGCGCACGCCTTCGAGGGCTCCTTGATCCACCTCATGCAGAAGGCGGTGGAGACGGACAGCTACGAGACCTTCAAGCGCTACTCCGCCGCCGTGCGGCAACAGCCGCCGGTGGCCCTGCGGGACCTGCTGGACTTCCGGGCCGAGGCGGTGAAGCCCATCGCCCTGGAGGAGGTCGAGAGCATCACGGAGATCCGCAAGCGCCTTCTGGCGCCCGGCATCTCCCTGGGCGCGCTGAGCCCGGAGGCGCACGAGACGCTCTCCATCGCCATGAACCGCATCGGTGCGCGCAGCGACAGCGGGGAGGGGGGCGAGGACCCCTCCCGCGCCAAGCCGCGCCCGAACGGCGACAACGCGAACTCCGCGATCAAGCAGATCGCCTCCGGCCGCTTCGGCGTCACCGCCGAGTACCTGAACAACTGCCGGGAGATCGAGATCAAGGTCGCCCAGGGCGCCAAGCCCGGCGAGGGCGGGCAGCTTCCGGGCTTCAAGGTCACGGGGCTGATCGCGAAGCTGCGCCACTCCACGCCGGGGGTGACGCTCATCTCCCCGCCGCCGCACCACGACATCTACTCGATCGAGGACCTCGCGCAGCTCATCTACGACCTGAAGCAGATCAACCCTGACGCCTCGGTCTGCGTGAAGCTCGTCTCGCGGTCGGGCATCGGCACGATCGCGGCGGGCGTGGCGAAGGCGAAGGCGGACGCCATCCTCGTCTCCGGCCATTCCGGCGGCACGGGCGCGTCCCCGGTCACCTCCATCAAGTACGCCGGCCTGCCCTGGGAGATGGGCTTGTCCGAGACGCATCAAGTACTGCTGCTGAACCGCCTGCGGCACCGGGTGAAGCTGCGGACCGACGGCGGCATCAAGACCGGCCGCGACGTGGTGGTCGCCGCCATGCTCGGCGCGGAGGAGTTCGGCATCGGCACCGCGTCCCTGGTGGCGATGGGCTGCATCATGGTGCGGCAGTGCCACTCTAACACCTGCCCCGTCGGCGTCTGCACGCAGGACGAGGCGCTGCGGGAGAAGTTCGAGGGCTCGCCCGAGAAGGTCATCTCCCTCTTCTCCTTCGTGGCGGAGGAGGTGCGGGAAATCCTCGCCTCCCTCGGCTTCCGCAAGCTGGAGGATGTTATTGGCCGCACGGACCTGCTGAAGCAGGTCTCGCGCGGCTCGGCGGACTTGGACGACCTCGACCTCAACCCGCTGCTGGTGAAGGCCGATGCCGGCGGCCTGCCCTCCTACTGCACGATGGAGGGCCGGAACGAGGTGCCGGAGACGCTCGACGCGGACATGATCCGCGACGCGGGCGCGCTCTTCTCCCGCGGAGAGAAGATGCAGCTCCAGTACAACATCCGGAACGTCCACCGCGCCATCGGCACGAAGACGAGCGCCATGATCGTACGGAAATACGGCATGTCCGGGCTTCAGCCCGGGCACCTCGCCGTGCGGCTGCGCGGCTCCGCGGGCCAGTCGCTGGGCGCCTTCGGCGTGCAGGGGCTGCGGCTGGAGGTGCTCGGCGACGCCAACGACTATGTCGGCAAGGGCCTTTCCGGCGCGACCATCATCGTGCGCCCCTCTCCCGCGGCGAACCTCGTCTGGGAGGAGAACACGATCATCGGCAACACCTGCCTCTACGGCGCAACGGCCGGCGAGCTCTTCGCCGCCGGTCAGGCCGGTGAGCGCTTCGCCGTCCGCAACTCCGGCGCGACGACGGTGGTGGAGGGCGTGGGCGCCAATGGCTGCGAGTACATGACCGGCGGTACGGTCGTGATCCTCGGGGCGGTGGGCGACAATTTCGGGGCCGGATTCACCGGCGGCCACGCCTTCATCTGGGACGCCGACGAGACCTTCGAGCGCCGGCTGAACGCGGACACGCTCCTCTGGTCGCGCCTCGGCTCCTCCCACTGGGAGGGGGTGCTGCACGACCTGATCGAACGGCACGTGAAGGAGACGGGATCGCGCCTTGCGGCCCGCCTGCTGAACGACTGGCACGTGGAGCGCGACCGCTTCTGGCATGTCGTGCCGAAGGACTATGCGAAGCTCCTGCCGCGCCCGATGCAGGAAGAGCCGCTGGCCGCGGAGTAGGAAGGCAGCCCCGGCCGTGCGCCGGGGCGCCCGCCTCAGTTCGGCGTCGCGGCGCGGGTGAAGACGCCCGCGGCGTCATAGGGCCAGTAGAGCCCGTGCTTCTTGTAGTAGGCCTGGCAGGGCGCCATGCCGTTCAGATAGGTGGCTTCGCCCTCCCGGAAGGCGGCGAAGCGCGTCTCGGCGGTCACGCCGGGGTGTTGCTTGCCGATGGGCGGGGTGAAGTCGTCCTGCGCGCCGTGCTGAAGCTTGGCCTGGAGCACGGTGTTCAGCAGGCGCACCACGTCCTGCGCCTCCTTCGTCCAGGATCCCCGCTCCGCCCCGGACCGGAGGGCAGAGGCGAAGAGCTTGCGATACCCCGTCCCGTCCTTCCGCCACAGGCTCATCAGGTCGTAGTCCGAGACGAACATCCGGCCGGTCTCAGGATGCACCCCGATCCCGCTCACGCCGGACTTCACCAGCTCGCCCGTGCTCGTGTGGCCGTCCGCCCAGCGCTTCGGCGGCAGCACGCCCTGGAAGGCGACAGCGCCCTTCTTGGGGCAGCGCATGATCACCAGCAGCCCCTCCCGCCGGGTCATCTCCCGGAAGGCCGAGACGTCCTCCGGCCCGAAATCTGTCCGGCGGGCGAAGCGCACGTCCTCGGACGCGATGCCGTCCCGCCGCGCACCCTGCAGCCGGGCATAGACCGCAGCCTCCGCCATCGAAACCTTCAGCGTCATTCCGGACCCCCGAACCGCAACCCGTTCCGCGGGACTATCGCCGGTCCGTGCGTCCATCAATGAAAGGTCCGTCATGTCTGTCGCGTCGCTGGCAGGCTGCGTGGGCTATTGGCGCTTTGGCGCCCAGCTTGCAGCGATTCGGCCTGCTTGCGCCCCGGGGTTCAGCGGCTTAATCCGCCGCGGTGCGCATCCTCTACCACCTTCCCCTCTCTCCCTTCTGCCGCAAGGTCCGGCTGGCCCTGCAGGAGAAGCGCATCCCCTTCGAGCTGCGGGCCGAGCGGATCTGGGAGCGGCGGGAGGAGTTCATGGCGATGAACCCGGCCGGCACCGTGCCCGTGCTGCAGGAGGAGAACGGCCTCGTTCTCGCGGACAGCTACGCCATCTGCGAGTACCTGGAGGAGGCTTATCCGGACGCGCCGCTGCTCGGCCGCACCCATGCCGAGCGGGCCGAGGTCCGGCGCCTCGTGGCCTGGTTCGACGGCAAGTTCTCGAAGGAGGTGACCCAGAACCTCCTCTACGAGAAGCAGCTCAAGCGGATGATGGGGCGGGGCAATCCGGATGCCGGGGCCCTGAGGGCGGGCTATGCGAACCTCAAGCCGCACCTGGAATACCTCGGCTGGCTGCACGAGACGCGGGCCTGGCTGGCCGGGGCGCAGTTCTCCCTGGCCGATCTGGCGGCCGCGGCGCACCTCTCGGTGCTGGACTACATCGGCGACGTGGACTGGACGCTGAACGAGGCGGCGAAGGACTGGTACGCGCGGGTGAAGTCCCGGCCCTCCTTCCGGCCGATCCTGGCGGATCGCGTCTCCGGCCTCCTGCCGCCGGAGCACTACGACAACCTGGATTTCTGATCGCCGGTGGGAACAGGCCCGGTCGGGTGCGGCTGAGGTCCTGCTAAGCCGGCGGTGAGGGCCCTCGATCACCCATGAGCTTTCTGCACGCGTTCGTAAGCGCGGCAGTTCATCTCCTCCGCGGAAGGAGAACGCCCACCCTCGCCCTCTGCGGTTTCGTCGGTATCGATGTCTGCATGATCAGCCCGATCCTCCTCGGCTGGCTGGACAGGAATGGCTGACCGCTCCCACCCGAAAGGGCCCGGGCGGACCGCCACCGACCAAGCGGCGATCCGACGGTCCGAAGCGGCAACGGGCCGCTTCGGACGGGAGCTTCACGATCCGCCGCGAACTGCGGGTGGCGGTCCGCCCAATTGGAAGATCCTTCCCGACCGGGTGAGGTGTCCGCCTCACTCCGGCTGGTAGTTCACGCTCCGCAGCAGCTCGCCGGCGCGGACGATCTCGCTCGCGATGAAGCGGCGGGTCTCCTCGCGGCTCTCGGTCACGGGCTCCAGCACCTGGGTGGTCAGGCGCTGCACCATGGCTGGCTCGCGCATCGTCTCCTGCATCAGCGTGTTGATCGCCTCGCAGATCTCGTTCGGCGTGCCCTTCGGCGCCCAGACGCCGTACCAGGACTGGAACTCGTATCCGGGCAGGCCGCCCTCGGCCATGGTCGGCACGTCCTGAGCCAGGACGGAGCGCTCCGGCGTCGCGATGCCCAGCACCTTGATGCGGCCGTCACCGCGCGCCGGAAGGATGGCGAAGGACGGGTCGATGAGAAGCTGCACGGTACCCCCCATCATGTCCGTCAGCGCGGGCTGCGTGCCGCGATAGGTCACCATGTCCAGATCGAGGCCGGTGCGGCGCAGAAACTCGATGGTGGCGAGGTGGCCGGCGGAGCCAAGCGAGGAGATCGCGAAGGCGTAATCGCGCGGACGGGCGCGGGCGGCCGTGAGCAGCTCCTGCAGCGTGTTCGGCGCGCGGTTTCCGGCCATCGCAAGGACCAGCGGGGCGCGGGCAGTGCGAGCGCAGACCTCCAAATCTTTCTGCGGGTCGAAGTTCGCGCCGCGCAACACCAGAGGCATCACCGCCGTGTTGAAGGCAGAGGCGAGCAGCGTGTAGCCGTCCGGCGCCGCCTGGATCACGGCCTGGGTGCCCGGCAGGCCGGCGCCGCCGGTGCGGTTCTCGGCCACGGCCGTCGCGCCGAGCTTCTCCGACAGGCGGGCCGCCAGCAGGCGCCCGAGCGTGTCGTTCGCCGCGCCGGGGGGCCAAGGAACGATCACGCGGATCGGCTTGCCGCGCGGCCAGGCGGTCTGGGCGCGTACGGCGGGGGCGGCGAGCGTTGCGGCCGCCGTGGCGGCGAGGAGGGTGCGGCGATTCATGGTCGTTCCTTTCGTTTTTGGTCAGGAGGCGAGGAGTTGCGCCGACTCCTCGGCGGTCAGTGGCAGAAGGGGCGGACGCAGCCGCGTCCATCCGGCATGGCCGGTCTCCTGCGCCAGCAGGGCCTTGAGGGAAGCCATCTGCGCGAACCGGGAGGCCAGCGTGCGCGTGGCGACGACGCGGGCTTGGGCGGCGTCGACCTCAGCCGCTCTCGCGGGGTCGTTGAAGTGCCGGAAGATGAACTTCAGGTCCGCGGCGACGAGGTTCGACGTCGCGGTAATGCAGCCCGCACCGCCCTTCCGCATCAACGGAAGCAGCAGAGGATCGGCCCCGGCCAGCACCGCGAAGCCGGGGAAGCGGTCCACCAGCATCGTCATGTTCGCGAGGTCGCCGGCGCTGTCCTTGATGCCGGTGAAGGTGTGGGGATAGCGGCGTAGCAGCGCCTCTATGATGCCCGGGGTGATGGGGACGGCCGACATCTGCGGGATATGGTAGAGGATGACGCGCAGGTCGGGGCTGCCGATCCGCTCCACGATCTCGGAATAGGCGGCGATCACGCCCTCCTCGCTCGGGGCCTTATAGTAGAAGGGCGGCAGCATCACGACGGTGTTCACGCCGAGGGAGAGGGCGTGCTTGGTGAGCCCGACCGTCTCCGGGACGGCGACGACGCCGGTTCCCGGCAGCAGGCGCGCGGGCTCCACGCCTCCCTGCACGGCGGCCTCAAGGATCGCCTTGCGCTCATCGGCGGAGAAGGAGTTCGCCTCCCCCGTGGTACCGAGCAGGGCGACGCCGTCGCAGCCCTGCGCGATCAGGCGCTTCGCGTGGTCCACGAAGACCGGCAGATCGGGCGACAGATCCTCTGTCAGGGGCGTGAGGGCGGCGGAGAAGACGCCGGTGGGATGGAGCGCGGTCATGCCTTCGCTCCGACCCAGGACTCGTCCACGCGGACGTATTTGATCGCCTGACGGTAGTAGGTGTAGGCCAAGTGCAGGGCGCCGTCCGGCGATTGCGTGACGGTCGGGTAGGAGAACTCCCGGTTCACCTTGTCCTTCGAATTGTTCGTCATGCAGTATCCGTCGCCCGTCTCCAGGTTGCGGCGGCGGGGCCAGGTGCGGCCGCCGTCCTCGGAGATGGCGAGGGTCATCGGCGCGCGGGGCACGCCCCAGAAGGTGCTGCGGACGCCCTCCACCGGCGCGGGCTCGGCGCGGTCGTCGCCCTCCTCGCCCTCGATGTCATCATAGAGGGAGAGGCGGCGCTCCGTCGCGTCCGCCGCGCTGCTCTCGTTCAGCACCATCGCGATGTGGCCGTTCGCCAGGCGCGCGGCCTGGATGGAGGAGTTGTTGTTCGGCAGCTCCGTCCGCTCCGGAGCCGTCCAGCTCCGGCCGAGATCGGTGGAGCGGCTGACATAGACGTTGTCGGCCCAACGGCTGCGGTAAAAGGCGACGAGGCTGCCGTCCTTCAAGTCCAGCACGCTCATGTGGACGCAGCCCTCGCTGTCCGGGACGGCGACCTCGGTCCAGGTCCTACCCTGGTCCGAGGAGATCTTCACGGCGCTGTAATCCTTGTCCCCCACCCACTTCTTGCCGGGGGTGGTCAAGCAGACCCAGATCGGCAGCAGCCAGTCGCCGTTCTCCAGCACCACCATCGGCTGGCGCATGAAGGTGCCACCATCGGCGCGGGGGCCGAACATCGTCTCGATCGGGCCCCAGCTCCCGCCGTTGTCCCGTGACTTGCGGCAGCGGACGGTGGCGGTGTCCTGGTTGCCGCTGATCTGCGCGGTCCAGATGAGCCAGAGCGTACCATCCGGCGCGGGGAAGAGCAGGGGGTTCTGCTCGGAGCGGGTCGGGTCGTCGGAAAGCTGCACCGGTGCCGTCCAGATGTCGCTGCCGCGCGCAAGGCGGGAGAACTGCACGGAGATGTCCGGCACCCCCTCCTGCGTGCCGCCGAACCAGACGCAAGCGATGTCGCCGTTCGGCAGCACCGTCAGGTTCGCCGCGTGGCTCTGCACGGTGGCATGGGGGATGAAGGTCTCGATCCGCGCGGGGTCGCCGGGGTGCGGCGCGAGCTTCCCGTTGCCGCTGAAATCGGGTGGGGGGCTGATCGCGATCGACATCAGAAGGCCGCCTCATACATGGCCAGGATCTCGTCCCGGCTCAGGTCACGGGGGTTGTTGTCCAGGAGGCGGCGGATGGCGTGGGCCTCCGTCGCCATGGTGCCGAGATCGTCGCGCGGCACGTTGAGGCGGGACAGCTGCATCTCCACGCCGAGGCGGGCGCAGAAGTCACGTGCGCCGCGCAGGACGGTGTCGGGATCGCCGGAGGCTGGCAGACCCAGCGCCTCCAAGACCAGCGCGGTCTTCCCCGGCACGGCGGGGGCATTGTGCGCGAGGGTGTGCGGGAAGATGAGCGCACAGGCGAGCCCGTGCGAGATGTGATGCCGCGTGCCGAGCGGATAGGCGACGGCATGGCCCGCCGTGGTGTTCACCGGCCCCAGGCAGAAGCCGCCATACATGGACGCCAGTGCGAGCCCGGCCCGCGCTTCACGGTCCGAGCCATCGGCGACGGCGCGCGGCAGGAAGCGGCCGACGAGGCGGATGCCCTCCAGCGCGTAGAGATCGATGATCGGGTGAGCCTTCTTGCTCGTGAAGGCCTCGGCGCAGTGGGCCATGGCGTCCACGCCGGTCGCGGCGGTGACGGCGGGCGGGACGGTCATGGTCAGGTCCGGGTCCACGACCGCCAAGTCGGCCAGCATGTGGCGGCTCTGCACCGCGAGCTTGTTCTGCGTGGCGGGATCGGTCACCAGGGCGCGGGTGCCGCCCTCGCTGCCCGTGCCGGCGGTGGTCGGGATCTGCACCAGGGCGGCGCGGCGACCGCGCACCTTCTCCGGGCCGACCACGTCGTGCAGCGTCTGCCCGCTGCCGGGCAGCACGGCGACGAGTTTCGCCAGGTCCATGGCGCTGCCACCGCCATAGCCGATGACGAGGTCGGGCTTCAGCGCCTCCGCGACGGCCAGGACCTTCTCCAGGTTCGGCAGGTCGGGCTCGGGCTTCACCTCGCCGAAGACGGTGACGTGGCCGGACAGGCCGAGCAGGTCCACGCGGCCGGCGTTGAAGGCGTCGGCCACGATCAGGACCCGCGACAGGCCGCGCTCCGCCACCCAGGGGGCGAGGGTCGAGAGGGTGCCGGCGCCGAACTCGATGCGCGGGGGGCGGAGCAGTTCGATCGGGCTGTGCAGGTCGGGCATCGGGTCGGTTCCTACAGGGAGCTGCCGCCGCAGACGGTGATCTGCTGGCCGGTGATGGCACCGCCGTCCTCGGAAAGCAGGAAGGCCACCAGGGCGGCGACCTCCTCCGGACGGATGAAGCGGCCGATGGGCGGGACGCGCGGCGGGGTGCCGGCGCGGGCGGGATCGCGCAGCATCGGGGTGTCCGTCGCGGCGGGGGCGACGACGTTCACGGTGATGCCGCGCGGTGCGACCTCCGCGGCCCAGGAGCGGGCGAGGGCGAGCATGGCCGCCTTGGTGGCGGCATACTGGCTGCGGCCTGCGGCGCCGGACGCCGTGCGGCTGCCGATCAGGACGAAGCGGCCGCCATCCGGCATTCGGGGAAGCAGGCGGTTTGCCAGCTGCTCTGCGGCCGCGACATGCAGACGCCACATCGTCGCGCCATCCGCCGCATCCAGCGCGCCCACCGGGTTGGTGCGGAGAAGCCCGGCGGCGTGGACGACGGCGTTTGGCGCCAAGCCGTCCAGCGCCGCATCCAGCGCCGCCGGGTCAGACAGGTCGGCGGGACGGTGCGTGTAGTGCCGATCGTCCAGCGCCGCGGCGCCGCGCGCGAGGCCGGTGACGTGCCAGCCCGCATGCAGCAGCCGCGCGGCGATGGCGGCGCCGATGCCGGACGTGGCGCCGGTCACGACGGCGTGGGGCCGGTCCACCGGATCAGTCCGCCGTCGCGCCGGAGCTGCGGATGACCTCGCGCCACATCGGGCGCTCCCGCGCGGCGCGTTCGGCGGTGTCGGCGGGGGAGGCCCAGATGGGACGGGCGCCGACGCGGGCGAAGCGCTCAATCGTCGCGGGGTCCTCGGCCGCGGCCTTGAAGGCGGCGGAGAGTCGGTCGGCGACCGGGGCCGGCGTCGCGGCGGGAACGACGAAGCCGCCCCAAACCGTGACGATGAAATCGGGGACGCCCGCCTCCGCCATGGTGGGCACGTTCGGGACCGTCGGCCAGCGCTCGGCACTGGTCACGGCGAGCGCCCGGAACTGCCCGGACTCGATCATCCCGCCATAGGAGGCGAGGCCGTCGATCGCGAAGTCGATGTCGCCCGACAGCAGGGCGGGCTGGATCTGCGCGGCACCGCGATAAGGGACATGTGTCGCCTCGATGCCCAGGCGGTTGAACAGCATCGCCGAGGAGAGGTGCGTCGTGGTGCCGACGCCGGTGGAGCCGTAGGTGACGCCGTTCCGCTTTCCGCGGGCGTAGGCGATGAACTCCCCCATCGTGCGCGCTTGGACCTTCGTTGGCGCGACGACGGCGATGTTCGGGAAGTCCCAGCCGAGGGCGAGAGGCTTCAGGTCGCGCTCCGTGTCATAGGGGACGGAGCGGTAGAGGAACTGGTTGATCGAGAAGTTGGAGACGGTGCCAGCGCCGACCGTATAGCCGTCCGGGGCCGCCTTCGCGACGGCGTCGATGCCGATGTTGCCGGAGGCGCCGGGCCGGTTCTCCACCACCACGGGCTGGCCGAGCGTGCCTGTCAGGTGCTCGGCGTAGAGGCGGGCGATCACGTCGGTGGCGCCGCCCGGCGGATAGGGCACGATCAGCCGGATGGGTCGGGAGGGAAAGGCGGGCTGGGCGTGGAGGGCAGCGGGAAGGGCGAGAGTTCCGAGGGCGGTCCCGAGCAGCGTGCGGCGGTTCATGGTGTTTCCTCTGTTCTCGGGCCGTCAGGCGGGGGGCAGGACTTTGCCGGGGTTCATCATCCCGGCGGGGTCCAGCAGCGATTTCAGCGCCCGCATCAGCGCGATCTCGGCGGGCGGCGTGACGCGGCCCAGGCGGGCGCGGTTGCTCTGGCCGATGCCGTGCTCCGCCGAGATCACGCCGCCGAGCTCGGCCGTCACGTCGTCCACCGCGGCGTTGATGCGGGCGGCGACAGGCGCGGCCGCCGCGGCGTCCGGGTAGCGGGCGGCGTCGAGGATGCCGAGGACGTGGATGTTGCCGTCGCCGATATGGCCGTGCATCACGACGCGCGCCTCCGGCGCGGCGTCGAGGATGCGGCGCTCCACCTCCCGCGCGAAGCGGGCCTGGTTCTCCAGTGGCACGACGCTGTCGTGGCTCACGACATAGCCCGCGCGCTTGCTCCCCTCCGAGACGGAGTGGCGGATCTTCCACAGCGCCTCGGCCTGGGCGCCGCTCTCCGCGATCACCGCATCGGCGACGAGGCCCTCCTCCAGCGCGGCACCCAGCACCTCCTCCAGCGGCGTGCGGAGGTCGGTGGCGGCGAGCGTGTCGGTCAGCTCGATCAGGAGATACCAGGGGGATTCCAGCGCGAAGGGGATCGCGACGTCGGGGACGTGCCGCGCGATCACCTCGATCTGGCCGCGGGACATGGCTTCCAGGCTGGCCAGGCGGTCGCCCACCACGCCGCGCAGGCGGGCCATCAGCTCCAGGGCCGCCTCGATCTCCGGCAGCGCCACCATCGCGAGTGCGGAGACGCGCGGGCGAGGGAAGAGCTTGAGGGAGGCCGCAGTGATGAGGCCGAGCGTGCCCTCGGACCCGATGAACATCTGCTTCAGGTCGTAGCCGCTGGCGTTCTTGCGCAGCCCGTGCAGGCGGTCCAGCACGCTGCCATCCGGCAGCACGACCTCCAGGCCCAGCACGAGTTCGCGCGTCGGGCCGTAGCGTAGCACGGCGGTGCCGCCGGCATTGGTGGCGATGTTGCCGCCGATCTGACAGCTCCCCTCTGCTCCGAGGGAGAGGGGGAAGAGGCGGTCCACCCCCGCAGCTGCCTCCTGAATCGTTTGGAGGATACAACCCGCCTCGACCGTGATGGAGTTGGCGAGCGGAGAGACCGCGCGGACACGGTTCAGGCGGTCCATCCGGATCACCACGGCCTGTCCGGAGGCGTCGGGCGTCGCGGCACCGCACATGCCGGTGTTGCCGCCCTGCGGGACGATGCTGGCGCCGTGCTCCGCGCAGAGGCGGACAGTCGCGGCGACCTCCGCAGTGTCGGCGGGCTTCACCACGGCGGCGGCCCGGCCGTGATAGCGGCCGCGCCAGTCCACGAGATAAGGCTCCTGATCCTCGTCCGGCGCGATCACGTGGCGGCGGCCGACAAGGGCAACGAGGGCGTCCAGCAGGGCAACGCCGGTGGCCCGTTCTGCGGAGCGGAGGGTGGCGGACGGGTTCTGGCCCGGCATGGCGATGTCTCCCCTCCCGCGGCATTTCCGTCAGCCGCCTTCGAGGGGTTTTTGCGCGTCTCGCGCATCCTTGTCGATAGATTTCTTCCAGAACTGGCCGATTTCCAATCTCACACCGCCGGAAATGCGCATAATGCGCAGAATTTCGTTGACTTTGCGCCAGCGCTGCCCGATTGAAGGGCGGCGACACACCGCCCAGGTGGTGCGCAGAGGACGTTCATGCCGGCCATGCGCCACTCCGTCCCGATCCGCAGATCCATCCCGTGACCTGTCGCTGGCTGATCCTTGCCGACGACCTGACCGGCGCGGCCGATTGCGGCATCGCGTTCGCGCGGAGGGGGATGGCGGCCTCAGTGGGCTGGCACGGTGCGCCGGCCCCGGCCGAGACGACGGTGCTGGCCGTGGACGCGGATAGTCGTCGCCTCTCGCCGGAAGAGGCCGGGGCACGCCACGCCGCGCTGCTGCGCGCGCACCACGTCTCCGGCACCGGCTTGGTCAAGAAGCTGGACTCCACCCTGCGGGGCCAACCGGCGGCGGAGATCGCGGCGCTGCTCGCCGTCCTGCGCGCGGCGGGGCGCCCGGCGCTCGCGGTGGTGGCCCCGGCTTTCCCGGCGACCGGGCGGACCACGCTGGACGGGCGCGTGCGGCTGAACGGCGCACCGCTGGAGCAGTCCCCGCTCTGGGCGCTCGACCATACGTATGCCGACGCGGATCTGCGGACGGTGCTGCGCTCCGCCGGGCTCTCCACGCGCCTCCTCCGCCTCGACGAATTGCGCCGTCATGCCGCAGAGGGGTTGCGAGACGCGATGGCGGCCGACGTGGACGCGATCGTCTGCGATGCGGCCGAGGCGCAGGACCTGGACGTCCTCGCGCAGGCGGGGCTGCCCTACGGGGATCGGCTGCTCTGGGTCGGTTCCGGCGGGATCGCGGCGGCGCTGGCAGGCGCCCTGCCGGAGGGACCGGCCTCACCGCTTGGCCTGCCCCTCGCACGTGGGGGCGCGATGATCGTAGTGGGCAGCGTGGCCGAAGCGTCCCGCGCCGCCGCCGCGACCCTGGAAGCGGCGGGCACACCCGTCTTCGACCTGCCGACCGCCCTGCTGCACGAACCCCTCGAGGCGGGTGCGGCCCTCGTCGCCTCCCTGGGTGCGGTCCTGGCGTCGGGGCGCGATGCGATGGTGCGGATCGCCGCCGATCCCGATCCGGACCTCTCGGCCGGCGCCGCCCTCGCCGGGGCCCTGGCCACCCTGCTGGCCCCCGCCGCGCGATCCATGGGGGCGCTCTTCGCCACGGGCGGGGAGACGGCCTGCGCGCTGCTGACCGAACTCGGCGTGCACGGCATCCAACTCATCGAGGAGGTGGAGCCGGGCGTCCCGCTCGGCATCACCCAGGGCAGGATCGCCGTGCCCGTGATGACCAAGGCCGGCGCCTTCGGCGACGCCGGCACCATCCGTCGCAGCCTGGACCGGCTGCGCGACCTGATCCGGGAGAACGCGGCATGACACAGGACAGCATGACGGGAGACGCACGGCCCATCGTGGCGATCACCATGGGCGACGCCTCCGGCATCGGCCCGGAGATCATCATGAAGGCCCTCGCGCGGGAGGATGTCTACGCGATCTGCCGCCCCCTCGTGGTGGGCGACGCCGCGCGCCTGCGGGAGGCGGGCGGCTTCGTCGGCAACGGACTGGAGGTCGCGGCGCTGCGCACGCCGGCGGAAGCGCACTTCGAGCGCGGGACGGTAGACTGCATCGACCTCGGGCTCATCCCGCCTGGCCATCCCTTCGGCAAGGTGCTGCCGCTCTCGGGCGAGGGCGCCTACCGCTACATCGAGCGCGCGACGCAGCTCGTGCAGGCCGGCGAGGCGGACGCGATCTGCACCGCGCCGCTGAGCAAGGAGGCGCTGCACGCCGCCGGCCACAAGTATCCCGGCCACACGGAACTGCTGGCGCACCTGACCGGCACGCCGGAGGTGTCCATGATGCTGGTGGCGCCGAAGCTGCGCGTCATCCACGTCACGACCCATATCGGCCTGATGGATGCGATCCGCCGGATCGAGCCCGGGCTGGTGGAGCGCGTCATTGCCCGCGGCCGCGCGACGCTGGTGAAGTCCGGCATCGCCGATCCGCGCATCGGTGTCTGCGGCATCAACCCCCATGCCGGGGAGAACGGGCTGTTCGGCCAGGGCGAGGAGGAGGAGAAGATCATCCCCGCCGTGGAGCGCTGCCGCGCCAAGGGGTGGAAGGTGGACGGCCCGCTGCCGGCAGATACGCTGTTCTTCCGCGCCGCGCGGGGCGACTTCGACCTCGTCGTCGCGATGTACCACGATCAGGGGCATGGGCCGGTGAAGGTGATGGGGCTGGAGGCCGGCGTGAACATCACGGTGGGCTTGCCGGTGATCCGGACCTCGGTGGATCACGGCACGGCCTTCGATATCGCCGGCAAGGGCATCGCCGACGAGGGATCGCTGGTGGAGGCGCTGCGCCAGGCCTCCGACCTCGCCCCGCGGCGGGAGCGGGCCGCGGCCTGATGCGGCAGCGGCGGCAACGACGGGACGCGATCCTCGCCGCCGTCGCGGCCGGCGATTCCGACGTGGACGGGCTCGCCGCGCGCTTCGGCGTCTCGGCTTCCACGATCCGCCGCGACCTGCAGGACCTCTCGACCCGTGGCGCGGTGGCCCGCACCTATGGCGGCGCGATGCTGGCCGCGCCCGCGCCGGAGAGCAGCCTCAGTGCGCGGGAGGCGGAGAACCGTGCCGCCAAGGAGGCCATCGCCGCCACCGCGCTCAGCGAGGTGGAGGAGGGCGAGACGCTCATCCTCGACGGCGGTTCCACCGTCGCCGCGCTGGGGCGGCTGCTGCGGGGACGGCGGCATCGAGTCATCACCAACAATCTCGCGCTGATCCCCGTGCTGGCGGATGCGCCCGGCATCGACCTCGTGGTACTGGGCGGCGCCCTGCGCCCGATCAGCATGGGCACGACCGGGCCCCTGGCCGAGATGACCCTTCGCCGGATGACCGCGGACCGCCTCTTCACCAGCGCCGACGGGGTCGTCGCCGGCCGCGGCCTGTGCGAGGCCACGCTCGACCAGATCTCGTTGAAGACGCTCATGACCGAGCAGGCGGCCGCCGTGTACGTGCTGGCCGACGCCTCCAAGCTCGGGCGGGCCGGGCAGCCCTTCTGGGCGCCGCTCCGCCCGGGCTGGGTGCTGGTCACGGACGCGCCGGAGCGGTCCTGCGAACGGTTCCTCGCGTCAGGTCTGCGGCTCCGGCGCGCGAGCGACGGGGCATCACAGGATTAGGGCTGGGTTCCGGCGGTCCGCCTTTCCGCTGCGTGATGAGCCGCCACGCCCTCGCAGGGCGTGGCGGGCGAGGAAGCCTCTCGGGCCTGAATGCCGGGTCAGACCCGGCCGCCGACCATTGCACTTCGCTCGCGGTTCTCGGTGCGGCGCGGCGCGTCCTGAACCGTTGTGCGCTGGCCCTGCCGGCCACCCCTGAGACGGTGGCCGGCGGCCGTGCCATGGCCCGAAGAGAAGCTGCGACGCGGCCGACGGCCAACGAGCGCGCCCGCTTGGCCCACGCCGCGTCGGCCTAAGAGGCCGCGGGCGGCATTCCTTCCTCGGACACCTGCATGAACACGGTCCCGCACATGCAGCCCAGGATCAGGGTCGCCCAGCCATAGCCGTAGTACGCAGCGGCCGCGGTGAGCACGCCGAAGATGACGATCGACACCCAGTGATACTTCAGAACGATGCTCCAGATCGCCGAGACCGGCTTCCACAACGCCTCGAACACGATGGTTCCTCCAAGGTTTTGCCCGCGACCGATCGGCGTGGGAGCGGCCACCTTGGACCTGCAAGCTTACAATCCACTGTCGGCCATCGGCGACCGCGGAACGGATCGCCGTCTTGCTCTGAATATAGTCCTAAACTGAACGGGCGAGAGAACTGCTTTGGGAGATGCCAGGGCCGGGGAGGGGTCGACCGCGCCGTTGCGCTGGTGCGGGTGAAGGCTCCCGACGGCCGGGTAATCGGCGATTCGGCCAGGCACAGATTTGGCGCATTGCCATGACGGCCGTAATCACTGCGCCCTAAGACAGGGCCGGACAGGGACAGAATGCCGATCGAGCGCGCGTTAGCCTGGATCGCTGAGCATCAGACAGGCGTGATCATCATGGTCGCGGTGATGTTCATCACCCTGTGGATCCGTCGGCGCTAGGCGCATCGCTTCGAGATCTGCCTCGCTGGAGCCAGTCCACCGGTTTCCAGGGGGCGGGCTCTTCATCTCCCGCCCTTCTGGCGGCCGCACGGGACAGGATGCGCCCAGCGCTCATTCCCGCTTTCGGCGGGGCAGCGTTCCGGCACATGTTCGCCTTCGGCCAATGCCTTCACCCCGCGACGGCATCACTGGTTATCCTCCCGGTTCACGGACGTTCGACCAACGTCCTCGGGCGACAGTGCGGCTCGGGGACCGCATAATCAGCGCCCTTGATGGCCCCCGGGGCCGCACCCAGGATGTCGGAGGGCCCTCATGTCGCAGGCTGACGAACCGACTCTCGTGCAACGAAGGGCGAGGGAGGAGGCGCGGTACGAGGCAGAGTATGAGCGGCAGCGCACGGAACTCCGACGCTTCGTGATCTCCTACCCGAAATCGGGCCGGACGTGGCACCGGATCATGGTGGGGTATTACCTCGCCCGAGAGCAGGGCCAGGATGCGAGCCGGTCCATGGACCTACCCGCGCTCTGCAAGCACGCCGGCCTTCCCGAGATCACCTACTCGCACAACGGTGCCAATTTCCTTGATGCGATCTTGCCCGAGAGCCGCGTCCTGGCTTCGGCCCGCCTGTGGGAAGACCGGGACGTGTTGCTGATCGTCCGCGAGCCGAAGGACACGCTCACCTCCGCGTTCTTCCACGCCCGACATCGGTCGAAGAGCTTTGATGGATCAATCTCCGTCTTTATCCGCGATCCGGCGACCGGGATCGACAAACTGCTCGCCGCATACGGCCGCTGGCATCGGGAGCAGCATCGGGCTGCATCCTTCACCGTGATCTCGTACGAGGCGATGCATCAACGCGCGGAGGAGGCACTGACCGTAAGCCTTCGAGCGCTGGGCGTCCCCGAACCCAACGCTGCGCGGGTGGCGGACGCTGTGGAGTTCGCCCGGTTCGACAAGATGCGGGCCTATGAGGCCGGGAACTACTTTGGCTCGGGACGCCTCCATAACGAAGGCGGGGACCCCCGGGCCGCAAAGGTGCGCTTAGGCGTCGTCGGCGGGCACCGGAGCCACCTGTCCGACGACGACATCGCCTTTCTCGAACAGCGCATCGCAGAAGCCGGTTACCCCTTCTCGGACGCAGCCTCATCCGCTGGCGGGTCGTGAGGGCCCGCCCCCCCCCCCACGCCATCCTCTAGCCGCTGGGTTGCTCGGGCAGATGTTCCGGTGCTAGGCCGCTGCACTCGTCGGACGCCGTGGAGAGGCTGGGACTTGCTGCCGCGGAAGGGCGGCTTGATGCCTGTTTCCGGGAGTGGTCTCGGGCAGCCAGCTTGGGTTCAGCCCGTTCATCCAGATGGCTGGGTTCTCGCCCACCCTCGGCCCGCGCCTGGCGTTCGCCAACACGGCCCCGATCCGGTGCCGAGCGCGGGACGCGGCTCGGGCCTCGCCCGAGAGACCCTCGGCCGGCTAGGCGGGATAAGACGTTGGGAAAACTCGAGATCCGCCGCACGCCCTTGCGCCGCTCGACAACTGAAACGGCATGGCACTCGGGGCACGGAACTCGGGGATCGCTGGCGGACAGGGTGGGATTCGAACCCACGATACGCTTTTGACGTATACGCACTTTCCAGGCGCGCGCCTTCGACCGCTCGGCCACCTGTCCCGCGGCGGCGGGGTATAGGGGGCCAGCGGGACGAGGGCAAGACGCCCCGGTCAATCGATCCGCGCACGCCCGGTTACCGCCCGCACCGCTTCCTCGAACCCCCCCAGGTCATGCCAGCGACGGGCCGCCGGGACGTCCCGGACCACCAGCACGCCGCCCGCGGCGCGGATGCCGCCATCCACCATCAGGTTGTCGTGCAGCCCGAAAGCCTCGAGGTGCAGTCCCTCCGGGTCTTCCCACCCCTCGGCATCCGCGCGCGGCCGGGCGGAACCGCCCAGGAAGGCGAGGGTCCGCTCCGTAAACGCCGCTGCGGCATTGGCATAGCCGGCGATCGGCCGTCCGAGCCCGCGCATCAGTCCCAACTCATACACTGTGCCCGCGTCGGCGGAGGGCCCACGGAAGGGCGTCAGGTTGGCCACTAGCGCGTCGCAGGACCGGATATGCGCTTCGTTGCGGAGGTAGATGTCGAGCCACCGCTCCGCCACGCCATCGGCGTCCGGGCACTCCACAGGATCGAGGGGAAACACGCCGACCGCCCCGTGCCGGGCACAGATCGCCCGCTTGGCATCGGCAAGATCGAGGGCATCGGGCAGGAAGACCTCCGGCCCTGCAAGGTAGATCCGCATGACGCCTCCCTAGCACAGGCGCCCGGTTCTGCCCCGGGTGGGGCAGGGGGCTAGCCGCCCCGGCGGGCCGCCACGCTCTCCGGCGTCACGCGCGGCATGTCGAAGCGGTCGGTCGTCCGGGCATACCAGCCCGAGCCGTGCATCCGCCCGATCAGCCCGAGCTTCGGCGTGTCCACGTAGAGCCGCTTCGCATCCAGCATGCACTCGTCATCGATGTGCACCGCCACCACCCGCCCGAGCACGAGATTGTGCCCGCCCAGCGGCACCACCTGGTGCAGCACGCATTCCATCGCCACCGGACTCTCGGCGATGCGCGGCACCCGGATCTTGGCGGACGGCGACTTGGTCAGTCCGGCTTGGTCCAGTTCGTCGATGCCCGGCGGGAAGTCGGCGCCTGTGACATTCATGGCCTCCGCCGTCGCCTCGTTCACGAGGCAGACGGTGAACTCTCCGGTCGCCTGGATGTTCACCATCGTGTCCTTACGGTCCTCGCCCTCCTCCCCGCCGACGCCCCGCAGCCCCACCCCGATCCCGAGGATCACCGGGTCGGAGGCGAGGACGTTGAAGAACGAGAAGGGCGCCGCGTTCGCCACGCCATTCGCGTCCAGCGTGACGATCCAGGCGATGGGCCGCGGCACCACGCTGGCGACCACCAGCTTGTAACGATCCTTCTTCGGCATCGCCTCGAAGTCGAACAGCATCGGAGGGGCTCCTACGCAACGCGGTGGGGCGGCGGCGCGCCCTTCAGCAGAACCGCGTCGAGGTTGTCGAGGCAGCGGAACCCCATCGCGTCGCGCGTCTCCAACGTGGCGCTGCCGAGGTGGGGCAGCAGGGTGACGTTCGGGGCGGAATAATAGCCCTCGAAGATCTTTGGCTCCCCCGTGAACACGTCCAGCCCCGCCGCGCGCAGGTGCCCCGACTCCAGCGCGGCGCAGAGCGCGGCATCGTCCACCGTCGTCCCGCGCCCGGTGTTTACCACGATGGCCCCGCGCGGCAGCTTCGCGATCCGGGCCGCGTCCAACCAGTTCTTCGTCGCGGCGCCGCCGGGGATGTGCATGGACAGCACGTCGCAGGCCGCCAGAAAGGCGTCGTCATCCCCGTGGAAGACGGCCCCCGCCTCCTCGGCTGGGGAAAGGCGCGTCCGGTTGCGGTAGTGGACCACCATCCCCATCCCGCGCGCCATCTTCGCCAGCTCCTGCCCGATTCTTCCCATACCGAGGATGCCGAGCCGCTTGCCCTCCAGTGTCACGCCCATGAGCTGGGTCGGCGCCCAGCCCGTCCATTCCCTCGCGCGCAACAGCCGCTCCGCCTCCCCGGCGCGGCGGGCGCACATGAGGACCAGCATCATCGCGATCTCGGCCGTCGCCACGCTCAGCACGTCGGGCGTGTTCGTCACGGGGATGCCGCGCGCCTTCGCCGCGTCGAGCGCGATGTGGTCCGTGCCGACGGAGAAGGTCGCGATGATCTTCACGCTGTCCGGCAGCTTGCCGATCGTCGCCGCGTCCAGCCCATCCCCGGCGGCGCAGAGGATGCCGTCGCACCCCTCGGCACCGGCCAGGATCGCGGCGGATTCCAGCGTCCGGTCCGGCCCCTCCGGCCGGCGGATGGCGTAGTCCCGGGCGGCGCGCGCCTCCACCGCCTCGGGCAGGGCACGGGTCTGGAGCAGGGTCGGCTTGGGCATGGCGGCGGAGATTGGACCGGCCGCCGCCGCTTGCCAAACGGGCCGCCAGGGTTGCCAGACGGTAAGGCCCGGTCCAGCTTCCGGGCCGTCATTCAGGACTGAGGGAACAGGGCATGGATCTCGGGCTGCGGGGCCGGCGCGCGCTGGTGATGGGCGCGTCCAAGGGCATCGGCCGCGCCATCGCGGAGAGCCTGGCGGCGGAGGGCGTCGCCCTCGCGATCTCCGGCCGCGAGGCCGCGCGCCTCGCGCCCGTGACCGAGGCGCTGCGCGGCCTCGGCGCCCCCGCGGCCCACGCCTTCTCCGCGGACGTGGCGAACGGCGCCGACATGGACGCGCTGGCGGACGGCGCGGTGAAGGCGCTCGGCGGCGTCGACATCCTCGTCCTGAACCATGGCGGCCCGCCGGCCGGCACCGCGCTGGACGTGACGGAGGAGCTGCTGGAGACTTGGTTCCGGCGCATCGCCCTCTCCCCCATCCGCATCGCCAACCGCCTGCTGCCGGGGATGCGGGAGCGGAAGTGGGGCCGCATCCTGGCCGTGGGCAGCACGGGCATGGTGCAGCCACTGCCGAACCTCGCCCTGTCGAACATCCTGCGCGCCAACATCGTCGGCTGGGCCAAGACCCTGTCCGAGGAGGTGGGCCCGGACGGCATCACCGTGAACATCATGGCGCCCGGCGCCATCATGACGGACCGCAGCGTGGAACTCGCCACCGCCGCCGGCAGCAAGACCGGCAAGACGCCGGAGCAAGTGATCGCCGAGCGCGAGAAGACCATCCCGCTCCGCCGCTACGGCCGGCCGGAGGAGTTCGGCCGCACCGCCGCCTTCCTCGCCTCCGATGCCGGCTCCTACATCTCCGGCAGCATCATCCGGATCGACGGCGGGATCGTGAAGGGCTTCTGATGCCAGCCACTGCGCGGCTCGCCGCCGATATCGGCGGCACCTTCACCGACCTGGCGCTGGAGCGCGACGACGGGCAGGGCGGCCAGGACCGCTGGACCGCCAAGGTCCTGACCACCCCCGCCGCGCCGGAGAAGGGCGTGCTGGAGGGCATCCGCGCGGTGCTCGCCAAGGCCGGCCTGTCGCCGGCCGACGTCGCCATCTTCATCCACGGCACGACGCTGGCGACCAACGCCGTCATCGAGCGCAAGGGTGCGAAGACCGCGCTGCTGACCACCGAGGGGTTCCGGGACGTCCTCGCCCTCGGCAATGAGAGCCGCTACGACCAGTACGACCTGAACATCACCCTGCCGCAGCCTCTCGTTCCCCGCCGCCTGCGCCTGCCGGTGCCGGAGCGGCTGGACAATGAGGGGAAGGTGCTCCTCCCGCTCGACGAGGCCGCGGTGCGCGACGCCGTCGCCTTCATGCGGGCGGAGGGGGTGCAGAGCCTCGCGATCGGCTTCCTGCACGCCTTCGTCAACCCGGCCCATGAACACCGCGCCGCCGAGATCGTGCGGGAGATGTGGCCGGATCTGCCCGTCTCCCTCTCCTCCGAGGTGAGTCCGGAGATGCGGGAGTGGGAGCGCTTCTCCACCACCGCGGCCAACGCCTATGTCCAACCGCTGATGGCCAGCTACCTGCATCGCTTGCGGGACGGGCTGGCGGCGGCGGGCTTTTCCTGCCCCTTCTTCATGATGCTCTCCGGCGGCGGCCTCACCACGGTCGAGACCGCGGCCCGTTTCCCTATCCGCCTGGTCGAGAGCGGCCCGGCCGGCGGCGCCATCTTCTCCGCCCACGTCGCGCGGCAGAAGGGCTGGGAACGCGTGCTCTCCTTCGACATGGGCGGCACCACGGCGAAGGTCTGCCTGATCGACGACTTCACGCCTCAGACCGCCCGCACCTTCGAGGTCGCCCGCATCGGCCGCTTCAAGAAGGGCTCCGGCCTGCCGCTCCGCATTCCCGTGATCGAGATGGTGGAGATCGGCGCCGGGGGCGGCTCCATCGCCAGCGTGGACGCGCTTGGCCGCATCCAGGTCGGGCCGGAAAGCGCGGGGGCCGACCCCGGCCCCGCCTGCTACGGCCGCGGCGGAACCAAGCCTGCCGTCACGGACGCCAACCTCCTTCTCGGCCGCTACGACGCCGCCAGCTTCGCCGGCGGCAGCATGTCCCTGAGGCCTGATGCCTCGGCAACCGCCATGAAAGCCACCCTCGGCAGCCTCGGCCTGGAACCGCCGATGGCCGCGCTCGGCGTGGTCGAGGTGGTGGACGAGAACATGGCCAACGCTGCCCGCGTCCACGCAATCGAGAGCGGCAAGGGCTATGACGGCCGCGCCGTGATCGCCTTCGGCGGCGGCGGCCCCGTCCACGGCTACCGCGTCGCCGAGAAGATCGGCGTGACACGCCTGCTGGTCCCCTCGGGCGCCGGCGTCGGCAGTGCCATCGGCTTTCTCCGCGCGCCCGTGGGCTACGAGGTCGTCCGCAGCCTCTACCAGCGCTTCCGCACCTTCGACCGGGATGCGGTGAACGCGCTCCTGGCCGAGATGTCGACGGAGGCGCGCCGCACTGTGGAGAAGGGCTCCTTCGGCGCCCCGCTCGCCGAGCGTCGGATCGCCTACATGCGCTATGTCGGCCAGGGCCACGAGATCGCGGTCGAATTGCCGGTGCGGACGCTGGAGGCGGCCGACGTGGACGCCGTCCGCGCCGCCTACGACACCGCCTATGCCGGCTTCTACGACCGCCCCGTGCCGGGCAGCGACGTGGAAATCCTCTCCTTCGCCGTGACGGTGGCGACGGAGACCGCGGCCGCGGAGCCCGTCGCGGAGGTCTCCCCCGCCCCGCCGCCCCAGCCCATCCGCCATCAGCCCGTGCGCGACACCGCTCGCGGGGAGGTCTTGGACTGGCCAGTCTATGATCGCGACGCCATGTCCCCCGGCGCCGCCATCCCCGGCCCGGCCATCGTGGCAGAGGCGGAGACGAGCACCCTCGTCGGACCGGGCTGGACCTGCCGGATGGACGGCCTTGGCTACCTGGAGCTGACGCGCGGAGTCGCCGCATGACGCAGGAGCAGCCCGCCTTCCTCCGGATCTGGCGCGGCCGCGTCCCCCGCGCGCGTGCCGATGAATACGAGTCCTACTGGCTCGCCCACTCCATCGAGCCGCTGCTGAAAAAGGGTGCCCTGGGCGTCCAGTGCGCCCGCGAGGACCGGGACAGCGAGAGCGAATTTGTCACGCTCTCCTATTGGCGCAGCGTCGAGGACATGACGGGCGGCGGGGGCGGCGACCCCACGGAGGTCCATCCCCTGGACCGGGACCCCGAATTCCTGATCGAGCTGCCGAAGAAGGTTCAGATCCTCCGCCTGCTAAGGGTGGACGGCTTCACGGGATCGCCCGCATGACCGATGGACCGCCCCCTGGCGACGCTCTCGCCACCATCCAGCGCAACATCCAGTGGAACCGCCTGATCGCAGTGGTGGAGGAGCAGGCGCAGATCATGATCCGCACCGCCTTCTCCACCACGGTGCGGGAGGCGGGCGATCTGTCCGCCGGCATCTTCGACCTGCAGGGCCGGATGCTCGCCCAGGCCGTGACCGGCACGCCGGGGCACGTGAACTCCATGGCCGAGAGCGTCGGGCATTTCCTCGCGAAGTTCCCGGCCCACGGCATGAAGCCGGGCGACCACTACATCACCAACGACCCCTGGCTCGGCACCGGCCACCTGCATGATCTGACCGTCGTCACGCCGGCTTTCCGAAACGGCCGGATCGTCGGCCTCTTCGCCAACACCGCCCACGTCATCGATGTCGGCGGCCTCGGCATGGGGCCGGAGGGCCGATCGGTGTTCGAGGAAGGCCTCTACATCCCCATCGTGAAGTGCTTCGACGGGGGCGTGGCCAACGAGACCTTCTTCGACATCCTGCGCGCCGGCACGCGCACGCCCGCGGAGCTGGAAGGCGACGTCTACTCCCTCTGCGCCTGCAACGATGCCGGCGTGCGCCGGCTGGTGGAGATGCTGGACGAGTTCGGGATAGACAGCCTGGACCCCCTGGCGTCCTACATCTTCGACTCCTCGCTCCGCGCCACCCTGGTCGAGATCGCGAAGCTTCCCCGCGGCGAGTTCAGCGGGCAGATCCGCTCCGATGGCTATGAATCCCCGGTGACCCTGAAGGCGCGGATGACCATCGGGGCCGAGGACATCACGGTGGACTTCGCCGGCACCTCCGCCCTCTCGGGCCGCGGGATCAACGTCCCCGCCGCCTATTGCCGTGCCTATTCCTGCTTCGGCATCAAGGTCGTCGTCGCGCCGGAGGTCCCGAACAACTGGGCCTCCCTGCTGCCCTTCCGGATGAAGATCCCGGAGGGCTGCATCCTCAACGCGCCGCGCCCCTATCCCGTCTCGGTCCGCCACATCGTCGGACAGTTGCTGCCGGACCTGATGATGGGCTGCCTGCACCAGGCCGTGCCGGACCGCGTCGCGGCGGAGGGCTCCTCCTGCCTCTGGAATCCTCCGCTCCGTGGAGGCGGGCAGGTCAGCGGCGCGGAGGCGGAACTGCCCGATTTCGAGGTGATCACCTTCAACTCCGGTGGCACCGGCGCCCGCCGGGAGCAGGACGGGCTCGACGGCACCGCCTTCCCCTCCGGCGTCCGCACCATGCCGGTGGAGGCGACCGAGAACGTCGCCCCCGTTATTTTCTGGAAGAAGGAACTCCGCCCCGATTCCGGCGGCCCTGGCCGCACCCGAGGCGGCTTCGGCCAGATCATGGAGATCGGCACGAAGGGCGACGCGGAATTCGCCATCAACGCGATCTTCGACCGCGTGGCGAATCCGCCCCATGGCCGCGATGGCGGCGGCGACGGCGCGGCGGGCTGGGTCGGCTACACCGATGGCAGCACCATCCGCACCAAGGGCTTCCAGGTTGTGCCGAAGGGCAAGCGCCTCCGGCTCCTCCTTCCGGGTGGTGGCGGCATGGGCAGTCCGGCCGAGCGCGACCCGGACCTGCTCGCCCGGGACGTGGCGGATGGCCTGGTGAGCGAGGCCGCGGCCCGCGACCTCTACGGATCGCGCCGCTGACCCGGCCCCACATCTACGTGGACGGCGACGCCTGTCCCGTCCGCGACGAGGTGTTCCGGGTGGCTGCCCGTCTCGACCTCGACGTGACTGTCGTCTCGAATGGCGCCCGCGGCGTGCGCCTGCCGGACAAACCGCGCATCCGCGGTGTCATCGTGGCGGAAGGCGCGGACGCCGCGGACGACTGGATCGCGAACACCATCCAGCCCGGCGATGTCTGCGTCACCGCCGACATCCCGCTCGCCTCTCGCTGTCTCGCCGCCCGTGCCGCGGCCGTGGCGCCGAGCGGCAAGGTCTGGGACAGCACGAACATCGGAAGCGCCCTCGCGGGCCGCGAAATCGCCCGCCACATGCGGGAGGTCACGGGCGGCCAGACCCGCCACGCCGGCTTCACCGCCGCGGATCGCTCGCGCTTCCTGCAATCGCTGGACGCGGTCCTGCAGCAGGCCCTTCGCGGTCCGCAATCCGCGCCGCGCCCGATGCCGGATTTCTTCTCATAGCGCCTTCGGCGAAGGGCGGGGACGCGCGATGCGTTCCCCTTCAGGCAGAGATGGCCCCCGTCCCAATCCGCCAGATGGAGGACGGCGTGACCCGCGCTTGCGGGTGGAACCAGGGGCTGTCCTGGATGTGCGACGCCGTGACGTAGAGCACCCCATCCGGCCCCTGCGAAAAGGTGTCGGGCCAGCGCATCCGCGGATCCTGCGCCAGCACGACGAGGGGCGCGCCCGGCGCGGTCGCGACCTCGATGGCGCTCGTCTCCGGATTCGTGACGTAGAGCCTGTTGGCCGCGTCCAGCCACAGCCCGTCCGCCACATGCGTCTGCCCGATCCGCTCCACCTGCACGCCCAGCCGGTCCGGTGGCAGGCTGGCGTCCCGCAGCGCGGCCGTCGGCACCCGGTAAAGCGTCCGCCCGGTCAGCGCCTGCCAGTAGAGCTGCGTCCCCACGGCCGAGATGGCGATCCCGTCCGCCGCAGACTGCATCGCGCGCCCGTTGGGCCGTCGCAGCTCCCGCCCGTCCGATTTCGGCACCACCTCCGGCTCGAACTGGGTGGAAGGGTGGCCGTCCAGCGCGCGCCGCGCCGCGCCCGTCGCGGTATCGACCACCAGGATGGCCCCGCGCGCGCCGCTGTCCGTGATGAACGCCGTGCCCCCGTCCGGATCGAACCGGACATCGTTGAGATAGCTTCCCTGCGGCGCGACCGCCGGACCGAGCGCGATCACCTGCGCAACGCTGTTGCTGCGCAGATCAATCCGAACAAGCTTCGGCCCGCCCGGCACCGGGCCCGCCATGTTCGGCGCGGCCGCGTCCAGGACCCAGAGGTTGTCCTGGGGGTCCATTACCACGCTCTGAACGCAGACGAAGCGGCTGCCGGGCTCGGATGGCCGGTTGTTGCGCCAGCTGTTCCAGCGATCGTCCGGGTAAGCGCGCAGGGCGCCATCCGGAAGGAGCTCGGCGACTGAGACGGGCACATCGACGGTCCAGCGCGGCAGGCAGACGAAGGTTCGATTGGCAGCGGAGACAGTGATCCCGGTCACCTGACGGTCAGGGAAGCTCGCCACCAATTCGAGTTGCGTCCCGCGCGAGAAGTCCGGTGCCGGTGGCTTGAAGCCTGTGCCCGGCGCGCGGCCAGGCGTCTGCGCCTCGATGGGGACGCAGGCCGCGAGGCCGGCGCTTACGCACAGAAACGCCCGGCGTCCCGGCACCTGCACCTCCCAGGTTCCGTCTGAATAAACGCCCTATCTCGCCATCTAGTTTCGAGCGTGCAAAACAAGATCTCAACGTGATCCGATTTCTCAAAATTTATATGCCTTATTCATTCCCCAACGGCGCCAGCGTACAAAGTGACCCGACCTTTTGCCGGTATCGCGCTGCCATCGGCTGCCCAACCAGCGAGGGTTGCTCGGACGCCTGGATCACACGCCCTGGCCGGCCCATGATCGCCGGCGACTTGCTCCAAGAGGACAGCGCATGACGCTCCGCTGCGATACCATCATTCGCGACGCCACGCTCTTCGATGGCACCGGCGCCGCCCGGCGCGTGGGCGACATCGGCCTGCGCGGCGACCGGATCGTGGGGGTGGGCGACCTGGGCGGCGCGACCGCGGACCGGGAGGTGATCGCGACCGGCAAGGCCGTCGCCCCCGGCTTCATCGACAGCCACACCCATGACGACCGGGCCGTTCTCTGCGGTCCGGAATGCACCACCTGCAAGACGAGCCAGGGCGTGACGACGGTGGTGGTCGGCAATTGCGGCGTCAGCCTCGCGCCTTATCGCAACACCAGCGCCCGCCCCATCCCGCCGCTCGACCTGCTGGGCGACGAGGCCTGGTGGACCTTCGACAGCTTCGGCGACTACGCCCACGCGCTGAAGACCAGGGGCTCGGAGGTGAACACCTACGCCTTCGTCGGCCACCAAACCCTGCGCGCCCGCACCATGGAGGGCGACGTCTACCGACAGGCGAAGGACGGGGAAATCGCGCGGATGCACGACCTGGTCCGCCAGTCGATGGGGGAGGGAGCCTCCGGCTTCTCGACCGGCCTCTACTACCCTCCCAACGCGCAGGCGACGACCGAGGAGGTGATCGCCGTCGCCGAGGCCATCCGTCCCTTCGGCGGCCTCTACTGCACCCACATGCGGGACGAGGCGGATCGCATCCTCGCCTCGATCGAGGAAACGGCGAAGATCGGCAAGCGCGTGGGCGTGCAGGTGCACATCTCCCACCACAAATGCTCCATGCCCGAGAATTACGGCCGCTCCACCCAGACACTGCCGCTCATCAGCGAATATGCCCGCACGCAGGAGGTGGCCTACGATGTCTATCCTTATCCCGCAGGCTCCACCGTGCTGATGCCGGACAAGCTGCGGGACGACGTGGAGGTGATGATCACCTGGTCCGTCCCGCACCCGGAGATGGCCGGGAAATACCTGAAGGACGTGGCCCGCGGCTGGAACACCGACATCCGGCAGGCCGCCTCCCGCCTCCTCCCCGCCGGCCAGATCACGTTCCAGATGGACGAGGAGGACGTGCGCCGGATCATGGCCCACCCGCTCTCCGTCATCGGATCGGACGGCATCCCGCACGACGCCCACCCGCACCCCCGCCTCTGGGGGACCTTTCCCCGGGTGCTGGGCCACTACGTCCGCGACGTGAAGCTCTTCTCCCTGGAAACGGCAGTTCACAAGATGACGGGACGCGCGGCGGCGATCTTCGGCATGGTGGACCGCGGCGTCCTGCGGGAGGGCGCCTATGCCGACCTCGTCCTCTTCGATCCGCACACCGTGCGCGACCGCGCCACCTTCGAAGACCCGAAGCAGCTCTCCGAGGGTATCGAGGAGGTCTGGTGCAACGGCATCCCGACCTTCGCCGTCGCCAAGGGCGCGACGGGCGAGAAGCCGGGTCGCCTGGTGACGCGCAACCGCTGACCGGTGGCGGTCCCGTCTCCGCCTTGCGCGGCAGCCTGATAAAGACAGAAGAGTGGAGATCCGGGGGAGAGAATACCTTCTCTCCACCGGGGGCCGACGGCGCCCCTGCCGATCAGTTCAGCGGAATCTGCCCGTCGCCGAGCACGGCGCGGTAGCGGCCGATCTCCAGCGCGATGAAGTCGCGGAACTCCGCCCCGTTCCGCGCCGCGATCACCGAGCCCCCGGACTCCGCCACCCGCACCAGCGCCGGCCGGGCCCGGTCCATGGCCGCCGTCAGGCTGGCCACGATCTCCGCCGGTAGCCCGGGCGGTCCGAAGACCCCGACCCAGCTCATCGCGTCAATCTCGCCGTAGCCGAGTTCCTGCAAGGTCGGCAGCTCGGGGAAGCGGCCGATGCGCTCCAGCGTCCCGGCCGCCAGTGGCCGCAGCTTCCCGTCCGCGATCTGCGGCGCCACGGCGCTGACGCCGTCGATGGTCATCGCGACGCGTCCGGCGATCAGGTCCGCCATGGCCGGCGCGCTGCCGCGATAGGGGACGTGGGTCAGCTCGATGCCCGCCCCCTTGGCGAAGGTCTCGCAGGCCACGTGATGCACGGACCCGATGCCGGAGGACGCATAGGTCACCGACCCCGGACGCGCCTTCGCGGCCGCGACGATGTCGGCCGCGCTGCGGAAGGGGGAATCGGCCGGGACCACCAGCATGTGCGGGTGCACCGCCACCTCTGAGATGGGTGTCAGGTCCCGCAGCGGGTCGTAGGGCAGGTCCCTGAACAGGGCCGCCGCTACCGCGTTCGGCGTGGAATGCCCGAAGAGCAGCGTGTACCCATCCGCCGGCGCCCGCGCGACGGCCGTGGTCGCGATGGTGCCGGATGCGCCGGAGCGGTTCTCGATGACGAAGCTCTGACCCAGCTGTGCGGAAAGCTGCTCCGCCACCGCGCGTGCCATGATGTCGGTGAAGCCGCCGGGCGCGAAGCCGATCAGCATCCGCACCGGCCGCTGCGGCCACGCGCCGGCGCCGGTTCCCTGGGCCCGCGCCGAACCCACCCCCAGCAGCGCCATCGCGCCGCCCAACACACCACGCCTGAACATCACGGCTTCCCCTGCACGGCGGCGCGCCGCCGCCAAACCCAGAGCCGCGTGACCGCGCATCCCACCCGAAACGCGGCGGACCCTATGCTCGGGGCCGGTGCGGGACAAGGACCGGAGCGCGCATCAGCCCATCCGGAACCGCAGGCCGTAGGCGCTGAGTGTCCCGGGCAGCGGCCGGTGCGGCCCGATCCCCGCAGGCCGTTCGAGCGTGAAGGCCCCCTCCCGCATCAGGGACGCCACTGTCGCGCTGGACAGCATCAACGCGAGATTCCGCCCTGGGCACTCCGCCGGCCCGTCGCTGAAGGGCACGAAGCCCATCTCTTCCGGCCGTCCCTTCAGCCAGGTTTCCGGCGAGAACCGATCCGCCTGCGCCAGCCGCTCCCCGTCGCGATGGAAGAAGGGAGAGAAGATAATGACACCCGTGCCAGCCGCCATCCTGCCGTTCGCCCAGTCAACCGGCGTCGCGACCTGCCGCAGCAGGACCGGCGTCGTCGGCCAGAGCCGCAGGGTGTCGAGCACGCAGGCCCGGATGTAAGGCAGCGCCTTCAACCCTGTGCCCGGACCCGCCGCGGCGATGTCCGCCCGCGCCTGTTCCGCTTCCGCGGGATGCGTCGCCAGCATCGCGAGGGTGCGGAAGGTCGCGCGTGCCGGTCCGTCATAGGCGAAGAGCCATTGTGGCACCTGCCCCGCCGGATCGGTCCCCGGCGCCGCAGCCGTGGAGGCCATCACCGCCGCCAGGCTCCCCGGCTCCGCTCGGTCGAGCTGCGCCCGCAGCCGGGTCATGAACCGCGCGCGAACGCGGTCACGCCTCGGGTGCAGGAAGGCCCAGTTCGCGTCCGCCCGCAGCCGCGCCAGCAGGTCGGTCAGTTCGTGATCCTCGCGTGCGCCATCGCCGAAGGTCACGCGGCGCGCCATGCGCCACCAGGTCACGGCGAAGTCGGACCAGCGCAACGTGCCTCGCTGCCGAGCCGCGAAGGCAAGCCCGGCGCATTCCTCCTCCACGACCGAAAGGAATCGCTCGGCCAGCCGGTGAGCGGGACAGGGCGTGTCGAGCACCGCCTCGTTGAAGGGCCGCCGATGCGCCCGTTCCCGGCTGTCGGAGATGAGCACCCCGTGCGGCTCGAAATGCGACAGGGAGGATCGCTTCTCGTCGCTGGCCGTCGCGAAGGGCTCCGGCGATTCCCGCAGCACGCGCGTCGCGTGCTCCGGCGAGAGGACCACCGCATAAGGATGCAGCGGAACGGGCAGCAGCACCGGCCCCGGCCCGTAGCGTCGCCGCAGCCGCTGCATCGTCCGCACCGCGCCCCGGTCCAGCCCGAGCCGCTCCGCCGCCGCGACCATCGGTGGCCGGCGCAGGATCACGCCCTTGCCGATCAGCGGCATCACCACGGCGGAGAGAAAAAGCATCGTGTCCGGAAGGCTCGCGCGCGGCAGCGTCGAGCGCGCGGCGTCGATCGTCGTCATGGCCCCTCCGCCCGTCCTGCGAGGTGCGAGCGCGTGACGGCCGGCGAGGTTGCCGATGCCATCACCCCTTCATGCGAGCAAAATCATGAGCTTGAGCAGCGGTCGCGACCTCCGTGGGGCCGCTCTCCTTCCTCCCCCTGCGCCGCGGCGGTATGACCGCTGGACGAGGGAGAACGCCCCATGGACCATCCGATCACCGAGACGGACGCGTATGCGGAGATCCGCGCCGAGGTGGCGAAGCTCTGCGCCCGCTTCCCCGGCGAGTACTGGCGCAAGCTGGACGAGGTGCGCGGCTACCCCACCGAATTCGTTCAGGCGCTGACCGAGGCCGGCTACCTCGGCGCTCTCATCCCGGAAGAGTACGGCGGCGCCGGCCTGCCCCTCTCGGCCGCCGCCGCCATCCTCGGCGAGATCCACGCCCAGGGCGGCAATGCCGCGGCGTGCCACGCCCAGATGTACACCATGGGCACGATCCTTCGGCACGGCAGCGCCGAGCAGAAGGCGAAGTACCTGCCCGGCATCGCTGACGGCTCGCTCCGACTCCAGGCTTTCGGCGTGACCGAGCCGACCTCCGGCACCGACACCACCGCCCTCCGCACCACCGCTCGGCGGGAGGGTGACCGCTACATCGTCAACGGCCAGAAGATCTGGACCAGCCGGGCCGAGCACTCCGACCTGATGCTGCTGTTGGCCCGCACCACCCCGCGCGACCAGGTGCAGAAGAAGACGCAGGGCCTGTCTACCTTCATCGTGGACATGCGGGCGGCCAAGGGGAACGGCCTGACCATCCGCCCCATCCGCACGATGATGAACCACAACACCTGCGAGGTCTTCTTCGACAACATGGAGGTCCCGGCCGAGAACCTCGTCGGCGAGGAGGGAAGGGGCTTCCGCTACATCCTGGACGGGATGAACGCCGAGCGCCTGCTGATCGCCTCCGAATGCATCGGCGACGCGAAGTGGTTCACCGCGAAGTCGGTGGCCTATGCCAAGGAGCGCGTCCTGTTCGGCCGCCCGATCGGGCAGAACCAGGGCGTGCAGTTCCCGATCGCCCAGGCCTACGCCCGGATGCGCGCCGCGGAGGCGATCGTGAAGGAGGGCCTGCGGAAGTACGAGGCCGGCCAGAACGCAGGGGAGGAGGCGAACATGGGCAAGATGCTCGCCGCCGAAGCGTCCTGGGCCGCCGGCGAGGCCTGCATCCAGACCCATGGCGGCTTCGGCTTTGCCGAGGAGTACGACATCGAGCGGAAGTTCCGCGAAACCCGCCTCTATCAGGTCGCTCCCATCTCCACGAACCTCGTGCTCTCCTACCTCGGCGAGCACGTGCTCGGCATGCCCCGGAGCTACTGACGATGGCAACCTATCAGGGCGGCTGCCACTGCGGCACGGTCCGCTACGAGGCAGACGGCGAGATCGCCTCGGCCCTCCAGTGCAACTGCTCCTTCTGCTCGAAGACGGGCGCGCTGCTGGCCTTCGTCCCCGCCGCCACCTTCCGCCTGACGGGTGGGGAGGGGTCGTTGCGCGACTACCAGTTCAACCGGCGGGTCATCCACCACCAGTTCTGCGCCGAATGCGGCGTCCGCCCCTTCTCCCGCGGCGCCCTGCCGGACGGCACCCCGATGATCGCGCTCAACCTCCGCTGCGTGGACGGGTTGGACGTCGCCGCCCTGCCGGTCCACCAGCACAACGGCGCCGATGCCTGACACCCGCCCGCTGGCGGGCCTGCTCGTCGTCGCGATGGAGCAGGCGGTCGCCGCGCCCACCTGCTCCGTGAAGCTCGCCGACGCCGGCGCCCGCGTCATCAAGATCGAGCGGGCGGAGGGCGACTTCGCCCGGGGCTACGATGCCGCGGCGAAGGGCCTCTCGTCCTATTTCGTCTGGCTGAACCGCGGGAAGGAAAGCGTCGTCCTCGACATCAAGCGCGGGGATGACCGCGCCCTGCTGGACCGTTTGCTCGCCCGCGCCGACGTCTTCATCCAGAACCTTGCCCCCGGCGCCGCCGCGCGTGCCGGCCTCGGTAGCGAAGCCCTGCGCGCCCGCCATGAGCGCCTGATCACCGTGGACATCTCTGGCTACGGCGAGACCGGCGAGTACGCGGGCATGAAGGCCTACGATCTGCTGGTGCAGGCAGAATCCGGCCTCGCCGCCATCACCGGCCATCCCGCCGGCCCGGGCCGGGTCGGCGTCTCGGTCTGTGACATCGCCTGCGGCATGGCCGCCCACGCCGCGGTGCTGGAGGCGCTGATCGCCCGCGGCATCACGGGGAAGGGCAGGGGGGTCGCTGTCTCTCTCTTCGACGGGATGGCCGACTGGATGAACGTCCCACTCCTTTACTACGAGGGCACGGGCAAGGCGCCGCAGCGCGTCGGCCTGGCCCACCCCTCCATCTGCCCCTACGGCGCCTTCGAGACCTCGGACGGCGCCCTCGTCCTCATCTCCATTCAGAACGAGCGAGAATGGGCCGCCTTCTGCGCCGGATTCCTCGGCGAGCCCGACCTGCCGTCGCGCGAGGGGTATCGCAGCAACACCGAGCGCGTCGCGAACCGACCGGCCGTGGACGCCCATCTCGCCGCCCACTTCGCACGCCTGACCAGGGCCGAGGCCGCTGCCCGGCTGACCGCGGCGAACACCGCCTACGGCTTCGTCAACGGCGTGGAGGAGCTCGCCCGTCACCCCGCGCTGCGGCGGGTCTCGGTCGACACCCCGGCCGGCCCTGTCTCGATCGCCGCGCCGGCGGCCCGGGTGGCGGGCGAGCCGCCCTCCTTCGGCGCGGTCCCCGCCCTGGGCCAGCACACTGACTCCGTACGGGCGGAATTTTCCTAGCCGCGCACCCCCGGCAGCCCTCGCATGAGCGTGGGCGACGATCCTGTCGCGAGCGGGATTGCCATGGACCGGTAGGCATCCAGACCGCGGCCCCGCTCGCCCTCTGGCGCCGCCGCGGTGCTACCGGCCATGCGAATGATCGTCGGCGCCGAATGGCCCCCCCGGAGGCCGAAGGCCGTGCCGGCGAACGTCGGGTTCGGGGCGAAGACCGGCGTCGGAACGGGGGCCTGGGCAGACCGGGCCGCCTGCGCCCAGGCGGGATTCCAGCCCTGGGCCGCCGCCGCCGTGCGCTGCTCCTCGGGCCAGCGCAGCTCGACCTGGGCACGGTAGAGGGCAGCCCTGCCCGGCGTCCCGCTGTGATAGGCGCCGGCGGCCACCAGCCAATCCCCATGGCGCTGGTAGAGGCTCTTCAGGAACTGCGCTGCGTAGCGGGCGTTCGGCAGCGGCTCGAACCCCTCCTCCAGGGACGAGAAGGCGCGCACGTGGTGGATCTGGTTGATCTGCATGCACCCGATGTCGATGGACCGGATGCCCTGGGACTGAAGTTGCCGGACATGGGCAACGGCTTCCGGGTGCGTGGAGAAATGCCTGCCGGTCCCCTCCGCGTTCATCGTCCAGGGCCAGGGGCCGACCTCGCCGGTCTGCGGGTCGCGGCGGCTCGATTCGACACGGCCGATCGCGTGCAGAAGTCCCGGCGGAATGCCGTTTTCCCGCTCCGCCGTGGTGATCGCGGCGCGGCACATGGCCACGGGCGAGGGCTGAGCGAGAGCGAAACCGGGCAGAATGATCAGGGCGAGCACGAGGAGGCGCATGCCGCCGCATGCTCAAGCGACATGCCAGATCTCAACTTGAAGTGATAAAGGTTAATGCTGCGGCGCAGCACAGGCCCTTGCCAGAGGGTGCTCTGCCACCTAGATTGTGCAGCGCAGCAACGCGGTGTTGCCGTGTTGCTGTTTTCTTGGACGTTTCCTCCCTAAACTCGGCGGTGCTCTCGGGCACCGCCTCTTTTTTTGCCCGCGCGCCGATGGCCAACGCGCGGCGGTGTCTCAGGCGTCCAGGAAGGACCAGTCCTCCCGCGACCAGCCCGCCATCATCCGGTCCAGGTCGTCCCGCAGCGCCGCCATGATGGGCAGGCGCTCGATCCGCCGCTCATCCATGTAGAGCGCCCTCGCGATCTCCAGCTGCACGACGTGCACCCGGTCCCGCGGCCGGCCGTAGTGGCGGGTGACGTATCCCCCCGCATAGGGGTCATTCCGACGAACCTTGTAGCCGAGCCCGGTCAGCGACTCCTCGATCAGCCGGGTCGCCCGCGGCGCGGCCGCCGTCCCATGGGCGTCCCCGAGGATCATGTCCGCCCGCTGCCGGTCGCCGGGCAGGGCGGGCATGGAGTGGCAGTCCACCAGGAGGCAGGCGCCGAACCGGCGCACCGTCTCCTGGATCAGCCCGCCGAGCGCGTCGTGGTAGGGCTGCCAGAGCTCCCGCACCCGCGCCGCCGCGTCCTCGAAGGACAGGCGGTGCCCATAGACCGCCTCTCCGCTCGCGACGATGCGCGCGATCGTGCCGAGGCCGGCCCCGACGCGCGGGGAAGCGCTGTTCACCCATTCCGGCAGCTTCTCGTCGAACATGCCGGGATCCAGCTCCCACGGCTCCCGGTTCGCGTCGCAGTAGACCCGGGGGAAGGTCGCCGACAGCAGGGGGATCCCATGCTCCGGAGCGCCGGCGAAAAGCTCCTCCACGAAACCGTCCTCGGACCGTCGCAGGGTCAACGGGTCCAGCCGGCTCTCGGCGAGGAAGGAGGCCGGGTAGTGCCGCCCCGAATGAGCGGAGGAGAGGACCAGCGGGACGGAATGCGTGAGCGGACGGCGCAGGATGAAGGGAGGAGGAGCGTCCGGGCCCCGTGCTTCCTTCTCGTGTGTCTCGATCGGCAGGTCCATCGCGCGACGAATCACCACAGGGACGCCCGACTGTCACGCCGCGGCGATGTTTCTCGGGCTTGTTCAGCAGAGGTCTCCGCGCTAAACGGGCGACCCCGGCGGATGGGCGCATAGCTCAGCGGGAGAGCACCACCTTGACACGGTGGGGGTCACAGGTTCAATCCCTGTTGCGCCCACCATCCGCCTGGTTTTCCTTGCATTTCAGCCGTTTCGGCCGCTCCCGCGGCCCTTTCCGGGCGCCTGCGGGCGGCCCATTCGGCCGATGAGCCTGGGCACCGCCCTGCGCGGTCTGCTCGGCGGCGATCCGCCACCAGATCCGACGGATCACCGGCTTCCGCGCGAGACGGTGGAACTTGCGCTCCGGCTTCTCCAGCAGCGCGGCCCGCGGGACGAGGCCGAGCTCGACGCCCTGCGTGCCCTATCGTCGCCCGAGGCGCTGCGCGCGGCGCTCATGGCCCCGGGCGCGCCGTCCGTGCAGGCCGCCGCCGCCCCCTACGCCGCACCGCTCTGGCTGCTCGCCCCGCCCGCCTCGCCGCGAATTCCCTGGCGGCTGGAGCCGCCCTGCCTGTCCCATCCCGTCAGTCAGATCTGCACCGCCGGGCAGATGGAGGGGCCGGACTACGCCGGCTGGTGCGCGAGCTTCGGCGAGGCCCCCCGCCAGCACCGCAAGCAGTGGGAGTTCTGCTGGATCCTGGCCGTGCTCCAGGCTGCCGGGATGCTCCGCCCCGGGGTGCGCGCCCTCGGCTTCGGCACGGGCCGGGAGCCCATCCCGAGCGTCCTCGCCGCCCAGGGCGTGGAGGTCCTGGCCACCGACGCCCCGCCCGACCTGGACGGCACTCAGGGCTGGGACAGCACGGGCCAGCACGCTGCCGGCCTCATGGCCCTGCACCACCCCGCCATCCTGGACGAGGCCACCTTCCGTGCCCGCGTGAGCTTCCGCCCCGTGGACATGAACGCCATCCCGTCCGACCTCGCCGGCTTCGACGCCTGCTGGTCCTCCTGCTGCTTCGAGCATCTCGGCGGTATCGAGGCGGGGCTGAACTTCGTCGAGAACTCCCTCCGGACCCTCCGCCCCGGCGGCGTCGCGGTGCACACGACCGAGTTCAACCTCGGCTCGAACGAGGAGACGCTGGAGAGCCCCGGCCTTTCCCTTTTTCGCCGGCGGGACATCGAGTCGCTGCTAGACCGGCTGGCGGGGAAGGGGCACCGCCTCTGGCCGCTGAACCTGCACCCGGGCGATGCGCCCGTTGACGCGCATGTGGACGCCCCGCCCTACGCGCTGCCGCACCTGAAGATCCTCGCGGCGGAGCACATCACGACCTCGATCGGGTTGGTCGTGCAGCGGGCCGAGGCGCTCTAGGCCAGGACCCATTCACCGGCTTCCAGGCTTCCGTCGGGCTCTCGCGGTTCCGGATGCCGCGGCAGCCTCGAGAGACAGGATGAGGCGCTGTGGCGGAGGAGAGGAAGGTTCCTTCCTCCTCTCCCCGGAGTCTCTATCCCGACCCGCTCAGAACAGGCCGAACCGCGCGTTCCGCCGCTTGCTCCGGTCCCGATCATTGTCGTTGGCCGCGCCCGGCGGTCCCTGGTCCCGCTGCGCCTGATCGAAGGGCACGCTCACCGCCCGGCGCCGCTCCCAGTTCTCCGCGTACTGGGCCGCCAAGGCGCGGTCGCGCAGCACCATCAGGTTCTCCGCGTTCCGCTCCTGGGCGGAGCGGCTGAAGTTGAAGGAGCCGGTGATCACCACCTCGCCGTCGATGATCATGACCTTGTTGTGGGCGATGCCCGCCGGGTCATCCACCCAGACCTCCACCCCCGCCCGGCGCACCTCGTCCGCCTGGGAGTAGCGCTCGCGCAACTGGCTGTCGTCCACGACCACGCGCACCCGCACGCCGCGCCGCTGCGCGGCCTCCAAGGCCCCGGCGATCGGGGGGGAGGTGAAGGAGTAGGCCTGAACCAGTACCTCCTGCCGTGCCGCGCCGATCGCCTGCACGATCCGATCGGTGCAATCCCCGCCCGGGGTGAAGCAGACGACCGGCCGGGGGATGCCGCCCGCCACAGGCCCCGTGCCGGCCGTAGAGCCGTGAAACGTGAACCACGCCCAGGTCGCGCCGGCCCCGATGATCACGCCGACGAGCAGCACGAGGAGCGCGGAGGGGCCGCGCCCGACCGGCGTCATGGCGGTGCCTCGATCCCCGCCTGCTCGACGATGCGGCGGTACATCTCCGGCCGGCGGTGCAGGCCGAGGTCGAACATCTTCCCCGGTGCGCGCCCGTGCAGCCCCGCATCCAGGTCGCAATCGGCCAGGATCACCTCGTCGCCGAGGCTCTTCGCCTGCGCCACGACGATCCCGTTCGGCGACACGATGCAGGACCCGCCAATCAGCCCCGATCCATCCTCCACCCCGGCCTTAGCGACCGACACCGCCCAGGTCGAATTGAAATAGGCATTCGCCTGCACCGCCATGGTGGAGTGGAAGGTGCGGAGTTCCGCGCTCTCTCCCTCTCCGCCATTCGGATCATAGGCCGCGGAGTTGTAGCCGATGCAGACCAGCTCCACCCCCTGCAGCCCGAGGCAGCGCCAACCCTCCGGCCAGCGCCGGTCGTTGCAGATCAGCATCCCGAGCACCGGCCGGTGCCAAGCCTCCGGCCCGCGCGCCACCGGAAAGCCGAGGTCGCCATACTCGAAGTAGCGCTTCTCCAACTGCTGGAAGCGCTGGCCCTCCCGCACCTCCTGGCTGCCGGGCAGGTGGACCTTGCGATACTTCAGCAGGGCCTCTCCGTCCGGCCCGACGATGAGGCTGCTGTTGAAGCGCCGCCCGCTGCCCGTCACCTCGGCGTAGCCGACATAGAAGCCGACCCCGAGGGCCCGCGCCCGGTCGAAGAAGGGCTGCACCGCCGGGTTCGGCATGCGCTGCTCGTAGTAGGCGCGCAGCTCCGCCTCCTCCAGCGGCCAGCGCGGGAAGAAGGTGGTGAAGGCTAGCTCCGGGAAGACTGCGAGGCGCGCGCCGCCCCGCGCCGCCTGCTCCAGCAGCGCGATCATGCGCGCGAGGATCGCCTCCCGGTCATCGGCCCGCTGGTTCGGTCCCATCTGCGCCGCGGCGACGCGAAGCACGCGGCTCATGGCTGGCCGCTCCCAGGCCGCCGCCACGGCTCGGAATCCGGCGGAGGCGGCGCGAGGCGCGAGGAGGCGGGCGGGACTTCCATCCGGGTCGCGGTTCCCGCCGGCTCCTCCTCGTCCCGCCGCCCCACCAGCATCCAGGTCAGCCGCCCACACGCGATCCCGACCACCAGAGCGATCAAAGCATTCGGCACCGAGGTGCCAGGACCCGTCAGCCAGATCCAGCCGCCGAAGCCGGCCAGGGCGCCGACGCAGGCCAGCAGCAAGGGTCGGTTCATCACGACCTCCGATTCAGTGCGAACAGCGCGACGACCAGCGCGCCGCCCAGCGCGTAGAGAGCATGGGCGGCGCCGACGCCGCCATAGCCCAATCCGAACACGATCCCGAGCATCATCAAGAGCGCGATGGCCGTGAAGATCGCCCGGAGCCGTGGATTCGGCCTTGGCCTCATACCGGGAGGGCGACGGGGCGGCGGTGCTGCCGAGGAACGAAGCGCCCCTCGCCCGGCCGGGCCAGCACGGACGATCCGTCCCAGACCTTCCGGCCGCGCAGGTAGGTCGCCGCAACCCGTCCGCGCATCGCCCGGCCGTGGAAGGCGGAGTGCTGGAACTCCGGACGATCCTGGATGGTCGCCTCGTCGAAGGTGAAGGAACCCCGCTCCATCACCAGCAGGTCGGCGTCCGCGCCGAGCGCGATGGACCCTTTCTTCGGATCGAGCCCGTGGAAGCGCGCCGGCTCCGCCGCGCAGTATTTCGCCATCAGCGTTGGGGGAAGCCCGCGCTCCTCCAGCAGGGTGAACATCAGCGGTGCGAAGGACTGCTCCCCCGTCAGCCCGGCACCGACCGCGAAGATGTCGCCCTTGTAGACCTTCCTCTCCTTCGGCCAGGGCGCGTGGTCGGTGGAGACATAGGCGACCTCCCCCGCGACCAGCGCCTTCCACATCCGCTCTACCTCCTCGGCGGTGCGGAAGGGCGGGTTGCACTTCCCGAAGCCCTCCAGCCGGAGCAGGTCCTCCTCCGTCATGCAGAGGTAGTGAACGCAGGCCTCGCCCGAGGAACGCGCCCCCGCCCGCCGGAACCCCGCCGCGATCTCGAATCCGCGCGCGAGGGAGGAGTGGGCGATGTGGACGTGGCACCCCGTCTCCAGCCCGATCTCGAAGATGGCGTTGTTCGCCAGGTTCTCCGCCAGGGGCGGGCGGGTGCGGCAATGCATGATGACGTCCGTCCGCCCCGCCGCCCGCGCCTCGGCCGTCAGCTTCTCCACCAGCTCCTGGTCCTCGTTGTGGACGGCCACCATGAGGTTCGTCCTCGCGATCTCCGCGAAGGCCGTGACCATCAGGTGATGGTCGATCCGGGGAAAGCGCAGCGGGTCATATTCATAGGTGGAGAGCTTGAAGGCCGACGCCCCTGCCTCCGCCAACCCGGCGATCGCGTCCACTCCGCCATCCTTCCGGATGGTCCCGTAGAGCGCGACGTCCACATGCGCGAGGCGGCCGACCTGCTCCACCTTCTCCCGGAAGATGCCCGCGTCGGTGACGGGGCGCGGCACGTCGTAGGGCATGTCGCAGACCGTGGTGACGCCGCCCGCCGCCGCGGTGCGCGTCGCGCCCTCAATCCCCGGCCACCCTGTGGAGGAGGAGGTGTGCATGTGCCCGTCCACCAGCCCGGGGAAGACCAGCTTGCCCGAGTGGTCCTCCAGCGCCGCGGCGGGGGGTGGTGCGCCCTGGCCGATGGCCGCGACCGTCTCGCCGCGCACGGCGACGTAGCCGTCCGCGATCACGCGGTCCGTCAGGACGAGGTCGCCGCGGATCACGCGGTCATAGGGAGGCTGCATCGTTCGATCCCGTGGTGACGCGGGCAAGCTAGGCCCGCCCCGCAGCCGCGCCAACCGGCGGGAGGGCGCCGCTGATGGACGACCGGCCGCGACGGGGGCACAAACCGGACACGCCGAGTCCAGACAGGAGGAAGTGCCGATGCAGCTGCACCCCGTGAAGGTCTATCCGTCCAAGGCCCTTCTGAAGCGCGAGGACCAGCTCGCCTGGAAGATTGCCGGCGTGGCCGCCGACCCGGTGGCAGTGCCGGACGACACCGCGGCGATGATCATCAACCGGGTGATCGACAACGCCTCCGTCGCGATCGCCGCCATCAACCGTTCCGCCCCGACCTCCGCGCGCCAGATGGCGCTCGGCCACAAGCGGGACGGGGGAGCGACCGTGTTCGGCCTGCCCTCCTCCGTCCGCGTCTCCCCGGAATGGGCGGCCTGGGCGAACGGCACCGCGGTGCGCGAGCTGGACATGCACGACACCTTCCTGGCCGCCGATTACTCCCACCCCGGCGACAACATCCCGCCCGTGCTGGCGGTGGCCCAGACCATGGGCAAGTCGGGCGCCGACCTCCTGCGCGGCCTCGCCACCGGCTACGAGATCCACATCGACCTCGTCCGCGCCATCTGCCTGCACGAGCACAAGGTCGACCACATCGCCCATCTCTGCCCGGCCTCGGCGGCCGGCATCGGCACGCTTCTCGGCCTCGACCAGGCGACGATCTACCAGGCGGTGCAGCAGGCGCTGCATGTCAGCGTGACCTTCCGCCAGTCCCGCAAGGGCGAGATCAGCAGCTGGAAGGCCTTCGCCCCCGCCCATGCCGGCAAGCTGGCCGTCGAGGCGGTGGACCGCGCCATGCGCGGGGAGGGCGCGCCGTCCCCGATCTACGAGGGTGAGGACAGCGTCATCGCCTGGGTCCTGTCCGGCCGCACCCACCGATACCAGGGCGACGTCTACGAGCCCGTCTACTACCAGGTCCCGCTCCCCGGCCCGGGCGAGGGCAAGCGCGCCATCCTCGACAGCTACACGAAGGAGCACTCGGCCGAGTACCAGTCGCAGGCCCTGATCGACCTCGCCTTCCGGATGCGCGACCGCATCCCCGACCTGGAGGCGGTGGAGAAGATCCTTCTCCATACCTCCCACCACACGCACTACGTCATCGGCACCGGCGCGAACGACCCGCAGAAGATGGACCCGACCGCCAGCCGGGAAACCCTGGACCACTCCATCATGTATATCTTCACCGTCGCCCTGCAGGACGGGCGCTGGCACCACGTGGACAGCTATGCGCCGGAGCGCGCCCGCCGCCCCGACACCGTCCGTCTCTGGCACAAGATGGAGACGCGGGAGGACCCGGAGTGGACCCGCCGCTACCACTCCAAGGACCCGAACGAGCTCGCCTTCGGCGGCCGCGTGGAGATCACCCTGAAAGACGGCACGGTCCTGACCGACGAGCTGGCGGTCGCCAACGCCCACCCGCTCGGGGCGAAGCCCTTCGGCCGCGCCGATTACATCCGCAAGTTCCGCATCCTGACCGAAGGCATCGTGGACGCGGCGGAGGCCGACCGCTTCATCCAGGTGGCCGAGAACCTCGCGTCGCTCAAGCCCGAAGAGCTGTCCGAGCTGAGCGTGCGCCTACCCGACGGACGGCTCGCGGCCGGCAAGCCGGGCATCTTCTAGGGATGATGGCCGCCGCCGCGATCCGCCCGGCCGTGCCGGAGGATGCGGCGGCGCTGGCCGTCCTCTTCCGCACTTCCCGCGCCGCCGCCATGCCCTGGCTCCCCGTGCTGCACACGCCGGCCGAAGATCTCGCCTGGATGCGCGACCGCGTCATCCGCGGCTGCACGACCCTGGTGGCGGAGGAGGACGGCGCGCTGCTCGGCTTCGTCGCCTGCCACGGCGACTGGATCGAGCACCTCTACCTCCACCCCGACCATCTCCGCCGCGGCCTCGGCACGCGGCTGCTCCGCACGGCGACAGGCGACCAGCCGCCGGTGCTGCGCCTCCACGCCTTCGCCCGCAACGCTCCCGCCCGGGCCTTCTACGAAGGCCACGGCTTCCGCCCCGCCGCCTTCGGCGACGGTTCCACCAACGAGGAGGGCGAGCCGGACGTGCTCTACGAACGGCACCTTCCCGCCCAGGAGAGAGACGAGAGATGAGCGACACCAACCCCGACATCCGGAAGGGCCTCGTCGGCGTCATCGCCGACGTGTCGTCCGTGTCGAAGGTCATGCCTGAGACAAACTCGCTGACCTATCGCGGCTACGCCGTGCAGGACTTGGCGGAGGAATGTTCCTTCGAGGAGGTCGCCTACCTCCTCTGGAACGGGGAGCTGCCGAACGCCGCGCAGCTCGCCGCCTTCCGGAAGGAGGAAGCGTCCCAGCGCGCTCTGACGCCTGCCCTGCTGGAGGTGATCCGCGCCTTCCCGCACGACGCCCACCCGATGGACGCCATCCGCACCGCCGTCTCCTTCCTCGGGATGGAGGATACCGAGGCCGCCGACGTGTCCGAGCCGGCGACCCGCCGCAAGGCGATGCGGCTCCTGGCGAAGATCCCGACCGCCATCGCCGCTGCCCACCGCGCGACGAAGGGCCAGGACGCGATCGCCCCCGACCCGTCCCTGACCTTCTCCGAGAACTTCTTCCACCTCGTCTTCGGGAAGGTGCCGCAGCCGGAGGTGGTGAAGGCCTTCGACGTCTCCCTCATCCTCTACGCCGAGCACGGCTTCAACGCCTCCACCTTCACCGCCCGGACCATCGCCTCCACCGGTGCCGACCTGCACGGGGCGGTCGTGGGAGGCATCGCCGCGCTGAAGGGCCCGCTCCACGGCGGCGCGAACGAGGCGGTGATGCACATGCTGGCCGAGATCGGCGATCCGTCGAAGGCGGTGGAGTGGCTCCAGTCCCGCTTCGACCACCGGGCGCTGGTGATGGGCTTCGGCCACCGCGTCTACAAGACGGGCGACAGCCGCGTGCCCACGATGACCAAATACGCCGAGAAGATGGCAGAGGTGGTCGGCGACCGCCGCTGGATGGAGATGTCCCGCCTGCTGGCGGCCGAGATGGTGGCGAAGAAGAACATCCACCCGAACCTCGATTTCCCGGCGGGTCCCGCCTACCACCTGATGGGCTTCGACATCCCGCTCTTCACCCCGATCTTCGTCGCGTCCCGCATCACCGGCTGGGCCGCGCACGTCATCGAGCAGGCGGCCGACAACCGCCTCATCCGCCCGCTCTCGCACTACACCGGCGCGGCGCAGCGGAGCGTGCCGCCGATCGTCGCGCGCGGCTGAGTTGCCCTGCGGGCGCCGCAATTCGCGGCGCCCGCGGTAACGTCGCGACACATCCCGCGATCCACGCGACGAAGGGTGCGACGCAACGCGAAGCGTCGCGATTCGGATGCACACGAAAATCTGTGCACGCCGCAAGTCTTTTCGTTGACAATGCGCGAAGCGGTGCAGATAGCGTTGCATGCGCACGTGATCGTTCCGCGCGATTCGCAAGCGGCGCTGTCAAGCACTGGGTGACGAACACCGGTGAGGGACGGCGAAGCAGGAACGGACCCGGCGCACGCAGAGCGAGAGGACGGTTCTTGGACCGTGGGCGAGAGCGAGGAAGGGGCGCGGGCAACGGCTCCCTTCCGCATGCGCGAAGCCGGATCCCGCGTGACGCGGACGCGAGCGGACCCTGCCCGATGACCGGGACGTCCGTGGCGCGCGTCAGGCACCGGCCGCTCCTCCTCCCCCGCAATGCGACCACCGGCCCTGTGACGCTCCCCTCTCGCCAGGGTCACCGCGTCGGTGGGTACGGAGAGGCACACCGACTGCGCAACATCAGGAGATGCATCACATGAGCGAAGAGACCCCGACCACCCCCCGCGCCGCCGCGATGGCGATGAGCACCACCCGCCGCGCTGCCGGCACGCGCAAGGCGAGCACCGCCGGCCGCACGACCAAGGCCGCCGGGGCGAAGACCACGCGCTCCGCCGCCGCGAAGAAGCCGGGCCCGAAGAAGGGCAGCACGACCGCCAAGAAGGGTGCGAAGGCTGCCGCGACCACCCGCGCGAAGAAGGCCCCGGCCAAGCGGACGACGGCGGCGCGCTCGACCGCCGCGAAGCGCACGACGACCGCCGCCCGCAAGGCGCCGGCCAAGCGCGCGACCGGCGCGAAGCGCGCGACGACCGCCCGTAAGGCCCCGGCCAAGCGGACGACGGCGGCGCGCTCGACCGCCGCGAAGCGCACGACGACCGCCCGCAAGGCCCCTGCCAAGCGCGCGACGACGGCGCGTTCGACCACCGCGCGCTCGACCGCCGCGAAGAAGGCGCCCGCCCGCGCCGCCGCCAGCCGCGCCACCGGCGCGCGCAAGAGCGCCAGCGCCGGCACGTCTTCCCGCAGCGAGGCGGCGAAGAAGGCTGCCGCGACCCGCGCCCGCAAGCGCGCCGAGGCCGCGGCCGCGTCCTCCGGCGGCGGTGAGTCCGGCGGCGAGACCGGCGATCAGAGCTGAGCCGCCCGCGCTTCGGCGCGAGGCGATCGGGAAGGGCGCCGCGGCAACGCGGCGCCCTTTCTCGTAGGGGCTACCCCTCGAAGGCGCGAAGGAAGAAGTCGCGCCCGCCGAAGTTCCCGGACTTCAGCGCCAAGTGTAGTCCGCCCGGCTCCGCGTAAGTCCACGGCACGCCGGGATCGATCTCCGCCCCGATCCGGAGCGACCGGATGCCGAGGCGTTGCACCACCGCGCCCGATGTCTCTCCGCCCGCCACGACCAGTCGCCGCACCCCGCGCGCGACCAGTCCCTCGGCGACCGACGCGAGAGCCTCCTCCACTAGCACCCCCGCCACATCGCGACCGAGACGTGCCTGCAACGCCGCCACGCGGTCCGGCGGCGCCGAGGCGGCCACCACCACCGGCCGCTCCGCCGAGAGCCGCTCCTCCGCCCAGCGCAGCGCCGTGGCGGCCATCTCCTTGGCGTCTGGGGTCGTCAGTGGATCCAGCTCCAGCACGGGAACCTGCTCCCGCGCGAGGCCGATCTGGCCGAGCGTGGCGCGCGAGCAGGAACCCGCCACCACGGCCAGGAGGCCCTCCGCCGGTGGCAGGTGGCCCGCGTCCTCCGTGTCCGCCAGCAGCCCGGCGCGGCGAAAGTTTTCCGGTAAACCCATCGCGATGCCAGAGCCGCCGACCAGCAGCGGCTGCGCCGCCGCCGCCTCGCCCAGCGCGCGGAGATGCGCGTCGGTCACCGCGTCCACGATCGCGTAGCGCCGGCCGCCCTCGGCGAGACGGGACATCTCTCGCCGCACCGCCGCCGCACCCGCCTCGACGACGGGGAAGGGGATCAGCCCGACGGAGCCCTCGGTCTGCGCCGCCATCACCCGCACGAGGTTCGGGTCCCGCATCGGCGTCAGCGGATGGTTCTCCATCCCGCTCTCGTTGAGCAGGACGTTCCCGACGAAGAGGTGGCCGAGGTAGACGCTGCGGCCATTCGCCGGGAAGGCCGGCGTGATCACCGCGAAGCCGGATTGCAGCCGGCGTAGCAGCGCGTCCGCAACCGGCCCGATATTCCCCTCCGCCGTGGAATCGAAGGTGGAGCAGACCTTGAACAGGATCTGCCGCGCCCCGGCAGCCAGCAGCGCCTCGCAGGCCGCCAGGCTCTCCGCCACGGCCTGGGCCGGCGGCGCGGTGCGCGACTTCAGCGCGACCACGACCGCTTCCGCCTCCGGAAGCGGTCCGTCCGGCACGCCGATCACCTGGACCGTGCGCATCCCGTTCCGCACGAGCATGGAGGCGAGGTCCGTGGCCCCCGTGAAATCATCCGCCACGCAGCCGAGCAACGGCATCCCTTATCTCCTCCCTGGCAGCGCGAGCAGGTCGCGATGCCCCACCACGGCGCGTAGGCGCCCCTGTCCGATCTGCGCGTGACGCCGCGCCGTCCAGGCCCGGATCGCCGTCCCGCCGCGCGGCGTCCGCCGCATCGCCGCTTCCGCGTGACCGTCCACGAGCGCGGACAGCATCCGTGCCTCCGCCCGACCGACCCGCCAGGGTGAGGACGCGGTCGTCACGTCAAAGCCGCGCGCCCGGAAGGCCGCGGCCATCGCGCGCACCGCGTCCGGCCCGAGCGCTGGCCCGCCGAATCCCTTGTCGCGCCCCTGGTCGCGCCGGAAGCGGCGCGCCACGATGCCGTCCGCCGGGTGCGGCGGCAGGAAGCGGGCGTGCCCCTCCACGTTCAGCGCGGCGTAGAAGGGCAGCCGCAGCCGCGCCGCCATCCCCTCCACCCAGGTTCGAGAGACGAGGTCGCAGAAAGCCGTGCAGACCACCGCGTCGTGCTTGCCCAGCGGCAGGCCGTCCGGCGCATCGGCCAGGTCCGCCACCAGTCCTTCCACCCGCCAGGCACCGGACGGCGTATGCACCAGCAGCACGCGCTTGCTCGGCGCCGAGATGTCGAAGCCCACGTCGAGCGCGCGCACCGCGATGGTGTCGAAGGCCCGCTCGATCAGCGACGCATCGGCATCCACGAGCGTCCAGGCCTGCGCCCGGTTGAGCAGCGGTGCCATCCAGCGAAACAGGCTTCCCGTGCCGGCCCCGAGATCAAGCAGCCGCGGCCGCGCCGGCAGCGCCGCGGACAGCCGCTCCGCGAGCGCGAAGCTCCGGGCCCGCGCATCCGCCGGCTCCCGGATGTCCAACCAATCCCCGTCGAAGCTCTCGCTCATGCGTCGCGCGCCGCCATCATCTCTTTCGCGAAGGCCTCGGCCCGGTCCGTCCAGCGCGGAAGCCGCTGCCCCGCGCGCCAGGCCGCGTCGGACATCGCCTGCCGCAGGGCGGGGTCGTAGATCATCCGCCGCAGCCCGCGCGACAGGCTCGCATGATCCCCCGCCGGAGAGATCACCGCCCCATCCCGCGGCGCCAGTTCCGCGAGCGCGCCGCCCGCGGTGATCGCCAGTGGCAGCCCGCGCGCGAGCGCCTCCGCGACCGCCATGCCGTAGCCCTCCCAATGGCTCGCCAGCGCGAAGAGGTCGGCGCGAGCGTAGAGCGCGGACAGTGCCTCGTCCCCGACCTCGCCCGCGAAGGTCACGCGCCCCGCGATGCCCAGCGCTTCCGCCAGGGACGCCAGGCCCTGGGCGTGGACCGGATCGCGTGCTCCGCCCGCGATCGTCAGCGTCCATTCCAGATCGGTCAGCCGTCCCAGCGCGCGCAGCAGCACGTCATGCCCCTTGCGCGGCACCAGCGTGCCGACCGACAGGATCGCGGGTGCTCCGCCCGAACCCGTCGCGCGCGGCGCCTCCTCCGTGCCCGGCTCCACCGTGCCGACCCGCACCGCGTCCGCGCCGAACTCCGGCACCAGCCGCTCCGCCGTCAACCGCGACGTCGTGACCAGCCGCGCCATCCGCGGGAACAGCGCCCGCTCCCGCGCGCGCAGCGCCTCTCGATCCGCCTCCGAGAAGCCGGTCTCCAGCGCCGTCGGGTGATGGATCAGCCCCACCGCCCTGCTCGCGACCAGCGCCTCCGCGACGGGCAGGAAGGACGGCAGCCCGAGCCCGTCCACGACCAGCGCCTCATCCCTGGAGAGACCATCCATCACCGCGCGAGCGGACGCCTCCGCGTGGGCGTCCGGCAGCGGATGCTGCCCGGCCAGCTCCGCCACGCGCACCTCGTGCCCGAGCTCCTGCAGCCCCTCCACGATCCGCCGGTCATAGCCGTAGCCGCCGCTGATCCCGGAGAAGGGCGCCGGAACGGCCAGCACGATCCTCATGCCGAAGCGAGACCCGGCACGGGCGCCTCATACGCCGCCCAGGCGACCGGGCTCTCCCGCAGCAGCACCTTCACCGACTGCACGTCCTTGCCGCCCGCGCCGAGCTTCCCCGCAGCCAGCGCCGCACAGAGCAACCCGTGGACATGGAAGCACAGGAACTCGGTGGAGGTGTTCCGCCCCGCGAAGACCGGCAGGTCGTCCAGGTTGTGGTAGTCGAAGCCGTCCAGGATGCGCCGCAGCTCCACCCGGGCGGCGGCAATGTCCACCAGCAGGTTGGCATCGTCCAGCCGCGGCGCGCGGAACTCCGCCTCCACGACGAAGGTCGCGCCATGGACGCGCTGGGCGGGACCGAAGCCCTCGCCCTTGAAGGAATGGGCGACCATGACGTGGTCGGCGACGGTCAGGCTGTACACGCGCTCACCTATATATATGTGACGACGGGAAGAAGCGGCGCCGCCTCGCCGGATGCGGGCGGCCCGAGCAGCCGCGGCATGGCCGCCGGCAGATCATGGAACGGGACGAGCGGCGCGCACAGCGCGTCCAGCGCCGGATCCGCCAGAAGGGAAAGCGCGGTCGCCATCCGCTCCGCATGCGTCCGCCGCCCGCGCATCGGCGCCGCGATGGAGCCCACCTGGGTGGATCGGATCGTCACCCGGTTCGCATGGAAGCCCTCTCCCAGCGGCAGCGCGCACTCCACCGCACCGAACCAGGACGCCTCTAGGATGCGCGCCTCATATCCCGCGCAGCGCAGCGCCGTGCGGAGACCGGCCGGGTTCCCGCTGGCATGCACGACCAGGTCGCGCTCCTCAGGCGCCGCCTCCGGCGCCACGAAGCGCACGCCCAGCGCGCCGGCCACCCCCGCCCGCATCGGATCGGGATCGGCGACCGCCACCTCCAGCGCGGGAAAGCGCGCCAGCAGCCAGGCGCAGAGCAGTCCCACCACCCCCGCACCCACCACCAGCGCGCGCTCGCCCGGCAGCGGTTGCGCGTCCCAGATGACGTTCAGCGCCGTCTCCATGTTCGCGGCCAGCACCGCGCGCCGGTCCGGCACGCCGTCCGGCACCGCGGCGCAGAGGGATACCGGCGCCACGAAGCGGTCCTGGTGCGGGTGCAGGCAGAACATCCGCCGCCCCACCCACTCCGCCGGGCCATCCTCCACCACGCCCACCGCCGCGTAGCCGTACTTCACGGGGAAGGGGAAATCGCCGCCCTGCATCGGCGCGCGCATCCGCGCCCACTCCCCCGGCGGCACGCGTCCGTGGAAGACCGTGCGCTCCGTCCCGCGGCTGATCCCGCTCGCCAGCGTTCGCACCAGCACCTCGCCGGGACCGGGTGCGCGCAACGCCTCCTCCCGCAGTGCACCCTCGCCCGGCGCGACGGTCCAGAAGGCCGTCGCCCTCACGCGCCCTCGCACACCCGGGGCCGCGCCCGGTCGAGGCGGATGTCGAAGAGCATGTCGCCGCCCTCCAACCGGTGCGGCGTCCAGTCGAAGCGGAGCCCGTCCGCGATCCGTGACGCCTCGGGCAGGATGAAGGCCGCGCGTCCCGAACCCAGGATCACCGGCGCCACCGTCACGTGCAGCCGGTCCAGCAGCCCGGCTGCAAGGAAGCTGGAGACGGTGACGCCCCCGCCCTCCACGAAGATCCGTGACAGCCCGCGCGCGTGCAGCGCCCGCAACAGCGCGAAGAGATCCAGCCCGCCGGACGCGCCGCGCGGCAGCCGCATCACCTCGGCCTGCCCGTGCCGATCCCCGCCCGGCGCATCAGCCGTGCAGGCGAGGATCGTCGGCGGCCCGCCATCCCCGAACACCCGCCGCTCCACCGGCAACCGGCGCGACGGATCGAGCACGACCCGGACCGGGCTCTCGCCCTCCACCTCGCGCGTGGTCAGCCGGGGATCGTCCTGCTCCACGGTGCCGGCGCCGACCAGCACCGCGTCGCACAGCGCGCGCAGCCGGTGCGTGTGCAGGATGTCGCCGCGCCCGCCGATCCACTGGCTGGACCCGCCCTGGGTCGCGATCCGCCCGTCCAGCGTCTGCGCCAGACGCCCGATGACGACGCACGCATCCGCGCCCTTCGCCGGCGCGACCACCGGCGCGAACAGGTCCACCATCGGGTGATTCGGCAAGGCGGCACGCCGGTCAGCGCGCGCCGCGCGCAGCGCCGCCCAGGCCGTCAGCGTCTCGGACGAGGCTTCCATCCCGGCAAGCTATGCCCGAGCCGGAAGCACGGCGCCACCATCGCGGATGGCACCGGGGGAGAGAAAGAATTCTCTCCCCTGGACCCCCACTCATCTTCCTTTCTGGCTGCCGGGGCCGGCGGAAACGGGAATGCCAGGGCGGCCTTGCGCGCCGCCCGGCCGAGGCAAGCGGACGGGGGCGGCATGCGCCAGCCCGGGAAGACGAAGGTTCCGTCTGCCCGGTTCAGTGAAGGGACGTCAGGCCCGCGCCGTGACGGCCATCGCCGGTGTCTGTCGCGGTACGGCGCGAAAGCCGTTGCCGGCATAGGTCGCCGGCCGGCTCGCCGGGATCGCCGCGCCCGCCAACGTCTCGATCACCTTCGACTGCAACCCGATCGCGCGCTCCAGCAGACGGCGGTTCTCCGAAGTGAGGTCTCGCAGCTGCTCCGCCAGGGCCTGCACTGCGCCACCCTCCGCACCGGCGGCGCGCAGCCCGGTCCGCATCGCCGCGGAATAGGCCGCGGAGAAGGCGTCCGACGCCTGCACCTTCGCCGAGGCAAGGGTCGCCGCGCGCTTCAGGTCGAGGATCGTCAGCGCCTCGTTCTCCGCGCTCAGCGCCTCTGCCAGGCGCTCACCGGTCTGGAGCATCGTCTGCATCATCATGGCGCGGTTCCTTCTGGGGCCGGGTTGGTGGAGGGCGGGGTAAGGGGGGGCTCGCCGGCCGAGCGTCCCTGCATGCGAAGCATCTCGGCATGGACGGCGTTCGCGATGCCGACGCCGCCGCGCTGGCTCCAGCTCTTGGCGTATTGCTCGACCAGCATCGGCCGCCACTGCGCCTCCGCCGAACCGCCGGAGAGGAACCCCTTCGGCGCCTCCCCGAAGACCGGCTGGAGCAGCGCGCCGAGTGCCTGCGCCTCGAAGCGCTGCGCCACGCGGCGCAGCGCGGCGGGCGACGTGTTGGCGCCGCCGGCCGGGGGCGTGATCGCGGTCATCAGCGAACCTCCAGCTCGGCCTGGAGCGCGCCGGCCGCCTTGATGGACTGCAGGATGGTGATCAGGTCGCGCGGCCCCACGCCCAGCGAGTTCAGTCCGCGCACCAGCTCCTCCAGCGTGACGGAGCGTGGCAGGATGCCCAGGCGCCGCTCCCGCTGATCGTCCACCTCGATGCCCGTGCGCGGCACGACCTGTGTCTGGCCGTTGGACAGCGGCCCGGGCTGGCTCACCTGCGGCGTCTCGGTCACGCGGATGGTGAGGTTCCCCTGCGCGATCGCCACCTGGGAGACGCGGACATTCGCGCCCATGACGATGGTGCCGGACGCCTCCTCGATGATGACGCGGGCCGCCTGGTCGGGCTCGACGCGGAGCTGCTCGATGTCGGTCAGCAGCGTCGCCACGTCGCGCCCGCCCGTCACCACCACCACCGTGCGCGGATCGGTCGCCGTCGCCGCGCCGCCGCCCAGCGCGCGGTTGATCGCGTTCGCCATGCGCCGCGCCGTCGTCAGGTCCGGGTTCCGCAGAGACAGCCGCACGCGGTCGCGCCCCGCCAGATCGAAGGGGATTTCCCGCTCCACCACCCCGCCGCTCGCGATTCGGGCGGAGGTCGGCACGCCCCGCTGCACCGACGCCCCCTGGCCCCGCGCCCCGATCGCCCCCGTCGCAACCGCGCCCTGGGAGACGGCGTAGACCTCCCCGTCCGCGCCCAGCAGCGGCGTCACGAGCAGCGTCCCGCCTGTCAGGTTCGACGCGTCTCCCAGCGAAGACACCGCCACGTCAATCCGGCTGCCCGGCCGCGCGAAGGCCGGCAGGTTCGCCGTCACCATGACCGCCGCTACGTTCCGCGTGTCGAGCTGCCGTTCCTGGTCGCGCGTGTTCACGCCCAGCCGTTCCAGCATCCCGACCAGCGACTGCCGCGTGAACACCGCGGATCGCAGCCGGTCCCCCGTGCCCGGCAGCCCCACCACCAGCCCGTAGCCGACAAGCTGGTTGTCCCGCACGCCCTCGATATCCGCGATGTCCTTAATGCGGACCTGCGCGCCCGCGACGCCCGGCAGCAGCAGCGCCAACGCCAGCATCACGGCCTTCGCGCTTCGGAAACCCATCACGGCCACACTCCCGGTCGAACCCGCTCCCCCAGCGCAACGCCTGTGCCAGCGTTCGACGGGGGAGGGGACGGCAGCCCTTGCCGGGCAGCCGGACGAAGTCGCCGCCCCAGGGGAGGGGCCCGGCAAAAAAGGAGCGGCCATGCGCGACATCCAGGGACTCGGCCGGGTGGGACCTGCGGCCCCGGCACGGCGGGCGCGCGGCGCCGCCGGTGCCTTCCGCCTCCCCGACGGCACCGCCGAAGCAGCCGCCACCGGGGCGGCGGGACCCTTGACCCCGGTCGGCGTCCTCGCCGTGCAGGAAGCGGACGATCCGGGCTCCCGCGACCGACGCGGCGCGGCGCGGGCGGCGGCGATGCTCGCCGACCTCAACGCCCTTCAGGTCGAACTCCTGGACGGCCGCCCGGACCCCGCGTGCCTGGAGCGACTCGCCCGCCTGACCGAGGGCGAGAGGCCCTCCGACCCCGCTCTGGCCGACGCCCTGGACGCGATCGCCCTTCGCGCAAAGGTTGAACTGGCGAGGCGCGGCCTTACCGTCCGCGTCTCACCTGTGTCGTCTTCCGTCTTGCCTGTGTCTTCCGGGTGAAAACGGCGGATGTTCAGAGACTTGTCGCCAAAGCTCCTCTTGTTTTGCAGAGCAGCCCGTCGCTATACGCGGCCAGCCTGACCGGGCCGGGGGGAACCGGAACCGTCGGGGCGAGGCCATCGGGATGCGAACCATGCTCATCACCCTGCCGCCGGACTATCGCCCCTCGGACGACGAGGAGTTCATGAACCCCCGGCAGCTCGCCTACTTCCGACAAAAGCTGCTTCGCTGGCGCGCCGACCTGCTGCGGGAGGCCGGCGAGACCCTCTCCTCCATGGGCCAGGGCGGCATCGTGGAGGCCGACCTGACCGACCGCGCCTCGGTCGAGACCGACCGCGCCCTCGAGCTCCGCACCCGCGACCGCGCCCGCAAGCTCATCAGCAAGATCGACCAGGCGCTGGAGCGCGTGGACAACGGCACCTACGGCTACTGCGAGGAGACCGGCGAGCCCATCGGCCTGCGCCGCCTCGAAGCCCGCCCGATCGCCACCCTGTCCATTGAGGCGCAGGAGCGCCACGAGCGCATGGAGCGCGTCCACCGCGACGACTGAGGCCCCCGGGGCTCACGGCCGCCAGGGCAGCGTTCCCGGCGGCAGGCGCCGCCCCGCCCGCCCAGCCAGCGCCATCAGCGCGGCCATGACGGCGAGCGAGATCAGGGACACCGCCGCTGCCTGCGCGCCCTGACCGCCATCCTGCAGGTTGAACACCACCATTCCCAGCGTCTGCGTCCCCGGCCCCGAGAGGAGCGAGGACAGCGTGACCTCATTCACCGCCAGCAGCGCGACGAGGATGCCGCTCGCCGCCAGGGCTGGCGCCAGCAGCGGCACCTGCACCGTGAGCAGCCGCCGCCAGACGCCCGCGCCCAGCCCGCGTGCCGCATCGTCCAGGGCCGGGTCCAGCCGGGCGGCCGCGGCCCAGACGGGCCGCAGCGCCAGCGCCTGAAACCGCATGAGATAGGCGAAGAGAACCACCGCCAGCGAACCGTACACCGCCCCGCCGCCGGGCAGTCCCAGCACGACGAGGATCGCCGCCACCGCCACGCAGACGCCTGGCAACGCGTAGGCCAGATCCGCCGCGAAGGACACGATCCGCACCGCCCGCCAGCGCGCGGAGAGCGCCACCACCACCGCCGCCCCGGCCAGGATGAACGCTGCCGACACAGACAGGAGAAGGGAGTTCCGCAGCCCCCCGAGCGTTCGCGCTTCCGGCGAGACGGCCGACAGGAGGTGCCGCAGCGTCACATTGTCCCAGCCAATCGGCACGCCCGGCGCGGGTGCCAGGGCCGAGGTGACGAGGGAGAGCAGCGGCAGCGCCAGCACCGCCAGGAGATACACGCCGATCAGCCACGCTCCGACACTTGCCGCACGCCCCGCCGGTAACGCGACGAAGGCCGGCCCTCCAGCGGGCAGCGCCGCCCGCCGCGCGGCGAAGACCTGCGCCAGCAGCCCCGGCGCTGCCACCACGGCCAGCAGCAGCGACATGGCTGCCACCCCCGCCAGCGCTGTCGTCCCCCCGCCCGAGAGCCGCTGCCAGATAAGCACCGTGAGCACGGTGTAGCGTCCGGGAATCCCCAGCACCGCCGCCACGCCGAAATTGCCCAGCGCCGCGACCCAGGCCAGCCCCGCCCCGGCCAGGGCGCCCGGCCATAACAGCGGCCAAGCCACCCGCCGCAGTGCCTCGCCCGGCCGTGCGCCGAGCCCCCGCGCGGCCTGCAACGCCCCGCCCGGAAGCCGCCGCACCAACCCCGCCGCGGAGAGAAAGACGAGCGGCGCCCCCTGCACCCCGAGCAGCAGGATCATCCCGCCCGCCCCGTGAAAGGGATTTGGCGTTCCCAGCGGCGGGGCGAGCCCGAGGGCGAGCAGCAGCGGCGAGCTCGGCGTCCCCGCCTGCACCGCCGCCAGCGCCAGCACCTGCGACGGCACGAGCAGCGGCAGCACCCCGAGGAAGATCAGGGGCCGCCGCCCCGGGACCTCCCGAAGCAGCAGCAATGAGACCATGGCGATCCCGAGCACCACGGCCAGCCCCGTCGCCCCCGCCGCGACGACAAGGCTCCGCCCGGCGGCACGCCAGAGCGCGAGATCCTCCGCCGACAGCCCGGCCGGCCCGAGAACGCCCTCTGCCCCCAGCCGCAACAGCGGCACCACGCCGATCAGCAACAGCCAGAGCAGCGCGATCCCGCCCAGCCCCGGCGCCGTCGCGGGTCGCGCCTCCGCCGGGTGCGCGCGCCGTCCCACCACCGCCTCGGTCCGACTACTCGACCAGCGAGCCGAACCGCCTCAGCACCGCCTCGCCCTCCGCGGCGGCGCGCGCCGCGTCGAGCGGCAGAACGCGGATCGTCGCCGGATCGGGAAAGCCTGGCGGCGGGGCCACGCCCGGATCGGCGGGCAGGAACCCCTGCCGCGATGCCAGCCCCTGCCCCTCGCGCGAGAGCAGGAAGTTGACGAAGGCCACCGCGGCGGGCGCGTTGCGCGTGGAGGACAGGATCGCCGCCGGTTCCGTCACCGCCGACACGCCGTCCTCCGGGAAGATGAAGCGGACCGGCGCCCCGCGCGCCGCCTCGCGGATCGGCAGGTAGTCGATGACGATGCCGTAGGCCTTCTCCCCCTGCGCCACCGCCTGCACGACCTGGCCATTGCCGCCGCGGGGCTGCAGCCCCGCCCGCGCGAGGCGCGTGAGGTAGTCCCACCCCAGCGCCTCGGTCTGGGCCAATGTCAGGACATGGATCGCCGCGGCCCCGGACACGGCCGGGGCGGGCATCGCCACCTGGTTGCGCGCGCGCGGCTCCAGCAGGTCCACCCAACGCCGCGGCACGAAGGGCGCGCGCGCATGGGCGAGGATTCCCGTGGTGATGAGCTTCGTCGCGAAGTAATGGCGCGCGGGCTCCACGCGTTCCGGCGGGACGCCGGCCAGCTCCACTTCGGGACTCGGACGCAGCCGCCCCTCCGCGCGCAGCCCTTCCATCGTCAGGCTGTCGGCCAGCAGCAGCACGTCCGCGCGCGGACTGCCGGCGGCGATCTCGGCCCGCAGCCGCGGCATGATCTGGCCGGTGCCGCCGCGGATCCATTCGACCGTGACGCCGGGATGGCGGCGCCGGAAGGCCTCTACCGTCGCCGCCGCGTCGGGTTCCAACTGGCTGGTGTAGAGGACGAGGTTGCCGCTGACCGGCGCCGCCTGCGCCGCCGCATCCCGCGCGGCCGCCGCGGCGCCCAGGCCCAGGAGCAGCGATCTGCGGCGCATCGGGGAACCCCTTCTGTCTCCGGCGGTCGTATCGCCGGGGCGGCCGGTGGGGCAGGGGGGGCGAATGAAGTTTCGGTGATGCGGCCGCGTGGTCCCGGTTACCCCGGCAGGCGCATGAAGTTCGCCGCCGCGCTGGCGCGGCCAAGCAGCGCGCGCATCTCCGGGTTCTCGTGCCCCTGCTCGTCGATCCATGCGTTCATGGGGCAGAAATACTCGTGCCCCTGCGGCATCTGGGTGCGGGCGAAGACCTCGTCATGACGCGGCGTCAGCCCGCAGAGCACGCGGATATCGCGCACTGGCAGGATCAGTGGCTCGGCCGGCTCGGTCTTCAGCACCCCGATGAGCTTCCAGCGCGGCGTCGGGTCGCCCGGTTGGCAGGGTGCCAGCAGCCACGCCACCGGGCAGACCGCGAGCGCGGACGAAGTTGACGCGGCGAAGCGCGACCACCTGTTCAGCTGGTTCTGCAAGCTGGAGCAGGCCTCGATGCCAAGAATGTCCGCATCGGGATCCGAGGGGTCCGGCGAGAAGTGCAACCACAGCCCGTCCCGTCCGGCAGCCTCCGTAAGCGGTTGCTCCCCGGCAGCTTCAGGACAGGCCGCCCCGCCGTCCTGGCGTCGCCCGGCCGTCCGCGAAGCCAAGTCCCCGACTGCTCAGGGTGAGGGATACGCCGGGCGGTCGCTGCGGCCAGGTCCGCAGCCAGCGGCGGACCGTCTCACCCAGTCAGAGCGATGGCGACGCAGGAAATCCCGCCAGGGACGGCACATGCAGGAACCCTTCTGAGCACAACCTCTCGGAGGGAGCGCCCGTTCAGGTTCAAGCGACGAGGGGACGTTGAGAAAACGCCGTCACATTGACCCGCGAAAGTTGCTTGTTCTGGTGAGTCTCCTTTCGCGGGTATGACATCCTTTCTGTTTTGTCGTGGCAAAGCCTTGCCCGGTCAGAGAAGTGGCGGGGGGGCCTTCCGCGAACTCCAAGCAGATCACAAAAAAGGCCGCCCCGGGCCGAAGCCCGGAGCGGCCGGAACGCCTCACCCTCCGCCGGGATCAGCCGCGCGCGGCAACCTCGCGGTAATCGCGGGAGGTCGCGCCCGTGTAGACCTGACGCGGCCGCCCGATGCGCTGCGACGGATCCTCGATCATCTCCTTCCACTGGCTCACCCAACCGACGGTGCGCGCCACCGCGAAGAGCACGGTGAACATGCTCGTCGGGATGCCCATCGCCTTCAGGATGATGCCCGAATAGAAATCGACGTTCGGGTAGAGCTTGCGGGAGATGAAGTAGTCGTCCGAGAGCGCGATGCGCTCCATCTCCATGGCCATGTCGAGCAGCGGCTCGTCCTTGATGCCGAGTTCCGCCAGCACCTCGTGGCAGGTCTCCTTCATGATCTTCGCGCGCGGGTCGAAGTTCTTGTAGACGCGGTGCCCGAAGCCCATGAGCTTCGTGTGCGCGTTCTTGTCCTTCACCTGCGAGATGAAGGCCGGGATGTTCTCGGGCTTGCCGATCTCCCCTAGCATCTTCAGCACCGCCTCGTTCGCGCCGCCATGCGCGGGGCCCCAGAGCGCGGCGATGCCCGCGGCGATGCAGGCGTAGGGGTTGGCGCCGGTGGAGCCGGCCAGCCGCACCGTGCTCGTGCTCGCGTTCTGCTCGTGGTCGGCGTGCAGCACCAGGATCCGGTCCATGGCCTTCGCCAGGATCGGGTTCACCTTGTACTCCTCCGCCGGGACGGCGTTCAGCATGTAGAGGAAGTTCTCGGCGTAGCTCAGGTCGTTCCGCGGATACACGAAGGGCTGGCCGATGGAATACTTGTAGGCCATGGCCGCCAGCGTCGGCACCTTCGCGATCAGGCGGAACGCCGCGATCTCGCGCTGCCGCTCGTCCGTGATGTCGAGCGTGTCGTGGTAGAAGGCGGACAGCGCGCCCACCACGCCGCAGAGCACGGCCATCGGGTGCGCGTCCCGGCGGAAGCCGTCGTAGAAGCGGCGGATCTGCTCATGCACCATCGTGTGCATGGTCACGCCCTTCTTGAACTCCTCCAGCTGCGCCGCGGTCGGCAGCTCGCCGTGGAGCAGGAGGTAAGACACCTCGATGAAGTCCGAGCTCTCCGCCAGCTGCTCGATCGGGTAGCCGCGGTAGAGCAGGATGCCCTGGTCGCCGTCGATGTAGGTGATCTTGCTCTCGCAGGCCGCGGTCATGCCGAAGCCCGGGTCGAAGGTGAAGATGCCGAGGTCGCTGTAGAGCTTTCGGATATCTGCGACCGGCGGCCCGACCGTGGCCTGCACCAGAGGAGCGCGGATGGACTTGTTCGTGCCCTCGAGCGTGATGGTCACGGAACCATTCGGCATGTCGTTCATGCGCTGATCCTTGCCGCCGGACAGGCCGGCCGAGAGGGTGGAGAGGGTCCTGACGAAAGGGGGCGTCGGGGCGGCCGGTCCACCAGGGGTCCATCTACCGGGGATGGTGCGCCGCAAGATAGGCGAGGAGCGCCCGCGGGCCAACTCCGCCCCCCGGCGGTCAGCGGCGCCCGCGCCAATCCGCCGGCGGCTGCCCCCCGGCGGTCCAGAGACCGCGCCCACCCGCCTGGGCCGAGGCCTCCAGGGTCGGCAGGTTGCCCTCCCGCCCCAGCGCCCATCCGGCCGACACGAGCGCGCCGTTCAGCGCCACGCCACCCGCCTCGCACTGGCCCAGGGCACGGCCGAACCGGTCGCGGCCCCGCACCCGGCAGCTCAGGTCACGCCCGGCCACCAGGCGTGCCAGCGCCTCCGCCGCACCCCCGCCGCAGTCGAAGGAGCGACCGGCCGAATCCAGGCAGGCCTCGCCGCGGGCCGGGGCTTCCAGCCCACGCAGCCGAACGACGCGATCGGCAAGCCGCAGCGTCTCCCCGTCCACGACCCGTACCTCGGCCGCCACGGCGGTCCATTCCTGCTCCTGCGGCGAGTTGCCGAGGAGCTGCGGCGGCAAGCCGATTCCCCCGAAGCCCGCGACGGCGGCCACGACGCCGAGCGCGATCAAGGGGCCGCGCCAGCGGCGCGGGGAACGGGCGGGACGGAAGATGCGACGACGGGTCAGCACGCGGCTCCTGCCTAGCAAGGCGTCCCGCCCCAGCACAAGCGCGGGAGGGCGGGTCCGGTCGGGGTCCGGCGTCCTTCCCGGCCGGGAAGGCAACGCCGGAAGGCCGCGTCAGGCTGCCGGCTCGGGCAGGTTGCTCGGGGTCAGAAAGCGCACCAGCCGCGCCCCGCCGGGCCGCAGCGACACCCATGGGCCCTCGAATGCGAATTCGGCGAGCGAGCAGGTCGGATAGGCCCCGGCGAGGACCCTGGCGTCGGCCGAGCGGTCGTCTGGCCCGGTCAGCTCCAGCGCCAGCTCGTGCAGCCCGGGGTTGTGGGCGATCGCCAGCACGGTCCCGACCTCGTCCGGCACGGCCTGCGCCGCCTCCAGGAGCCGCCGCCACGGGGCGAGGTAGAGGTCGTCCATCGGCTCGACCCGTGGCGAGCCCTCCAGGACGCCGAGCGCCTCCAGCGTCTGCAACGTCCGCCGCGCCGAAGAGACGAGCACGAGGTCGGGGCGCAGCGCCATCCCCCGCATCGCAGCCCCCATCCCGGCCGCGGCGCGCCGCCCGCGCGCGTTCAGCGGCCGCGCGTGGTCGGACAGCGCGGGATCGTCCCAGGTGGACTTCGCGTGGCGCAGCAACAGCAACCGGTGCATGGCGCCACTCTGCCACGCCGGTCCCGGGCTGTCGCGGGGCGCCCCGCGCGAGGCCGTGAAGGTGCCCTCCGCTTGAGAACCACAGGCCCGATGGCACATCCTGGCCGACCATGACCCTGCGCACCCTGCCGCGACGCGGCCTCCTCGCCGCCCCGGCGCTCCTGCTCCCGCTTTCGGCCGGGGCCGCGCCGCCCGGCGGTTACAACTGGCGGATCCTCCGGGACGGCCGCGAGATCGGCACCCACCGGGTGACCTTCGGGACCAGCGGCGCGCTGCGCCATGTGGACGTCGCGGTGGACATCGTCGTCCGCCTCGCGGGCTTCACCGTCTATCGCTACACTCACCAGTTCTGGGAGCGCTGGGACGGCCAGCGCCTCGTCGGCCTCGGCTCCCGCAGCGACCGCAACGGCACGGTGACGCAACTCGTGGTCCGGCCGGAGGGGGACGGCCTGATCGCCGAAGGCGGCGCCGCCCCGGTCCGCCTGCCACGCGACGCGGCGCCCCTGTCCTGGTGGGACCCCTCGACCCTCTCCCGCCCGCTCTTCGACGCGAAGACCGCGGCGCCCGAGGCGCGCGTCGTCCACGAGAGCGGCACGGGCCTCGCCGGCACCTGGCGGCAGCCCGGCCCCTCCAGCTCGGAGGCGCGCTACGCCGCCGACGGGACCTGGCTCGGCTACTCCACCCGCGGCGAGGACGGCAGCACCGTCACCTACGCGGCGCGATGACCGAGCGTCCCGGCTCGGGCCGTGCGGGCTGCGGCGGCGCGACCGGGGAGGCGGGCGGAGCGGCGGCGGGCGCCGCAGCGGCCGGGGCCGGCGGCGGCTCTACGGTCGGGTCCGGCGCCCGGGACGCCTGACCGGCCGAGACCGATCCCTGGTTCACCCCGTTGGTGAGCCGCCGGAAGGACACCTGCGCCGTGCCGACCTGGATGCCGTACCAGGTCACCGCCGCGCGGGAGAGCGCCGTGTCCGGCGCGACCCGCACGAACCACTGATCGAAGCCGAGCTTCCGGCGGCTGCCGTTCAGCGTCAGCATGTTCAGCTCGTGCTCGAGGTGGAAGGCGTTGCCGGAGACGACTCCCCGCACCGGCCCCGTGGCGTCGGTCGCCTCCCCGGTCCAGGTGTTGCCCGACGCATCCTCCCGGTCCCGGCGCAGCCGCCAGAATCGCCGGTCCTCCCAGCCGTCGTCGTAGGTGAAGTACTCATCGAAGGTGAGGGTGGTGCCGTCATAGGCGCCGATCAGCTCCGCCCGGAACCACCGCTCGATCGCGCCGAGCCGCGTGGTGAAGAGGCCGTGGCTGCGGAGCCGCGATGCGAAGAACTCCTCCGGCCGGAAGGGCGGCCCCTTGGCGGAGAAGGTCTCGGGCGCCGTGCCGCAACCCGGCAGGGCCGCCGCCGCGCCGAGGGCGGGAAGGGAGAGAAGGAGCGAGCGTCGTCCGGACATGGCCGGACCATCCATCGCCGTGTCCTGCTTGGCGAGTCGGCGCGGCGGAGATTCCGCGCCCTCCCGAACCCACGGTCCCGGGTGTGGCCGATCGGTTCGCCCTACCCCGGATGGGGCCTCACCAGGGCAGGTCGACCCAGGACAGGTGCCCGCCCTTGCCCGCGCCCGTATCCATGAACACCGCTGCCCCGCCACCGGCGCCGATCTGCATGAAAGGCCGCCCGTCGTGGCTGCGCATCTCATGCCCACAATAGACGGTGATCCCGGCGGGGATGCGGTCCACCCATCCGTGCAGCCGCTCCGGATAGCCATCGTCCCGCATCCGGCTCGTCACCTGGCCGAACAGGGCGCGCGGCACCAGCCCCTCCGGCTTCCGCGCCCCGGCGTCCGCGGGGGGCTGCGCGTGCAGCATGCGCGGGTGGAACCCCCCGTGGACGAAGAGCCGCTGGTCCATGCGCAGCCAGGCCGGCGCCTGCGCGATCTCCACCAGCGCCCGGCGCTTCAGCGATTCGGCGTCCCGCGCCTCGTCCAGTTGCTCCAGCGTCCGGCCGAGGCCGGCCGGCTCGATCCGCAGCGCCGCGCCGTCCAGGGCGCGGCGGAGCTTGTGGTCGTGATTCCCCAGCAGGAAGAGGCCGCGCCCCTCCGCCCGCAGCGCGAAGGCCCGTCGCAGCACCCCCGGCCCATCCGACCCGCCATCCGTCAGGTCGCCCAACTGGATGACGTAGAGCTTCTCCGCCACCGCCCCGTCCACGGCCGCGTGGAAGGCCTCGGCGTCGCCGTGCACGTCGCCGACAACGCGGATTCCCTCGAAGCGGCTGCGAAGGTCCCTCACGGCGGCACGGCCTCCGCCGGTGCCCGGCGGGCGGCCGCGCGCAGCGCGGCCAGCGCCCGCTCCCGCGCCGCCGCGTGCTCCACCACCGGCCGCGGATAGTCGGCCGCGCCGGGACCGGCCGCCCGCCGCGCGGCCTCCGGCGCCTCCCAGGGCCGGTGGATGTACCGCGCCGGCATCCGGGCCAGCTCCGGCACCCAGCGCCGGACGTAGACCCCGTCCGGGTCGAACTTCTCTCCCTGCAGCGTCGGGTTGAACACGCGGAAATAAGGCGATGCGTCGGTCCCGCTGCCGGCGATCCACTGCCAGGACGCGGCGTTGTTCGCGGGGTCCGCGTCCACCAGCGTGTCGTTGAACCAGGCCGCCCCGTCCTGCCAGGGCTGGAGCAGATGCTTCACCAGCAGCGACGCCGCGATCATCCGGACGCGATTGTGCATCCAGCCGATCCGCCAGAGCTGCCGCATCCCAGCATCCACGATCGGAAATCCTGTCCGCCCGCGCTGCCAGGCCCGCAGCAGCGCGCGGTCGGGCGCATAAGGGAAGTCCCGGAAGGCCGGGCGCAATGCCTCCCGCCCCATCTCCGGCCGGTGCCAGAGCAGGTGGTGCGAGAACTCCCGCCAGAGGATCTCCCGCAGGAACGGCGTCGCGTCCTCCGCCCCCGCGCTGCGCGCCGAGTGCCAAACCTGCCGCGGCGAGACCTCGCCCCAGCGCAGATGCGGCGACAGGCCAGAAGATCCCTCGATCCCCGGATCGTTGCGACTCTCCGGATAAGCCCGCAGCCGTGCCCGCCGGGCGAAGCGCCCGAGCCGCGCGAGCGCCCCGGCCTCACCGGGCGTCCAGACCGTGCCGAAGCCAGCGGCCCAGTCCGGCACCGGCGCGCGCGGCAGCAGGTCGAGCGCGGACAGAGCGAGGCCGGGGGAGGGCGCCGCGAGCCCGTGCAGCCGCCCGGGCGCCTCCAGCGGCGGCGGCGGATCGCCCCTCTCCAGCGCCTTCTTCGCGAAGGGCGCATACACGGTGTACGGCCGCCCCGAGGCCGCAGCGATGCCGTCCGGCCGCATCAGGTGCGTGGAGGCGTGCAGCACCAGCGCCCGCCCCTCCGCCGCGAGCCGGGCGGAGAGCGCCGCCTCCTGCGCGCGCGCCCAGGGCTCGACGAGCCACCCCGCCTGCACCTCGGCTGCGCCGACATCGCGTGCCAACTCCGCGAGCAGCGGCACGGCGTCGCCGCGCAGGATGAGCAGCGGCGCCCCAGACGCCGCCAGCGAGGCGCTCAGCGCCGCGAGGGAATGGTGCAGCCACCATCGGGCCGCCCCGCGATAGGCGAGTTCCCCCATCGCCGCCTCGTCCAGCACGAAGACCGGCAGCACCGGCCGGTCCCGCACGGCGTGCAGCGCCGGGTTGTCGGCCAGCCGCAGGTCCTGCCGGAACCAGACGATCGCCGGGGCCGTCATGCCGCGGTCCCCAGGCCGCGCATCGGCGCCATCGGCGCGCTGAACAGCCGCTCGGACCCCAGCAGGAAGACCCGCCCCCCGCGCGGGAACAGCCCGCCCAGCGCCGGGTCCCGCACGTCCAAACCGCCCGTATAGGCGCCGAAGGCCGGCAGGATCACCCGCCAGGCGCTCGTGGCGAAACAGGGCCGGGAGATCCCGCCAGCGCGCGTCGCGAGTGTCGCCTTCGGGTGGAAGTGCCCGCTGACCTCCCCGACCCGGGCACGCGGAACCGCCTCGTGACGGAACGTGAGGGGCCCGTCCTCGAGCTCCTCCACCGCCATGCCCGGCAGCCCGACCGGCGCGACCGGATCGTGATTCCCCAGGACCCAGACGGTCTCCTCCACCGCCGAGAGAACCCGGATCAGCGCCGCGCAGTCCGAGGCCGCCAGCCGCGCGCAGCCCCCCGCGTCGTGGAAGCTGTCCCCGAGAAGGATCAGCCGCGCCGGTCCGTAGCGCCGCACCGCCAGCGCCAGCTTCGCGATGGTCTCCCGCGTGTCGTAGGGCGGCACGAAGGCGCCCCGCATCGCGAAATGGCTGCCCTTCTCGAGGTGCAGGTCCGAGACGACGAGCGTTCGCCGCGCCGGCCAGAGCATCACGCCCGCCGGGTCGAGCATCAGCCGCTCCCCCGCCAGGTGCATCGGCGCGGGGGTCACGAGGCCAGGCCCTTGGCATGGCGGACGAAGCGGCGGGGCGGCGGGCGTCTCTCACGGCGGCGGGGTCGATCCACCACACCCGAACGCACGCGGACGCCCTCGGTCACCTCGGCCAGGACATCGGCGAAATGCTCGGCCCCGTCGGTCGCCTCCTCCACCAGGGCGGCGGCCTCGGCCAGGAGCGCGTCCTCGGCGCCCCCTGCCACCCATTCCCGCCCTTCCTCGATCAGCGCCGGGACGGCCAGCGGCGAGACCCGGTCCAGCCGCCGCACCCGGATCGCCCCCTGGATGCGCGCGAGCAGCGTCGCGATCCGCCCGACATCCGTCAGCCCCGTCGCGGCCTCGGCCCGCGTGGCCCGCAGCAGGATGTGGTCGGGCTCATGCTTGCGCAGCACGTCATAGATAAGGTCTGCATTCACGGTCATCTGCCGCCCGGACTTCTCCTGGCCGGGGTGGTTCTTCTCGATCAGCCCGGCGATGGTCGCGATGTTCCGGAAGGTCCGCCGGAGCATGGAGGATTCCGCGATCCACTCCTCCAGCTCCTCCCCGAGGATGTCTTCCTCGAAGAGTTGCCGCGGGTCCTCCGGCTCGAAGGCGCTCCAGGTCGCCAGCACGTAGTCGGTGCCCAGATAACCGAGCGGCCCGTGGCCGAGCCGCTCCATCCGCTTCGTCACCAGCATCCCCAGCGTCTGGTGGGCCAGCCGCCCCTCGAAGCAGTAGGCGACCATGAACCAGCGCCCGCCCTTCGGGAAAACCTCGATCAGCATTCCGTCCCGCTGCGGCAGTTCGGACCGGAGCTGCTGCAGCCGCAACCAGTCCCGCACCGGTTCCGGCAGCGCCCGCCACCGCTTCGGATCGGACAGGATGGACCGCACGCGATAGGAGAGCTGCGTGGAGAGCGGCATCCGCGCCCCCGCATAGGCCGGCACGCGCGGCTCCCCGTCGCCGCCGCGCGAGACGACCATCGTCAGCGCCTCGATCCCCTCGTAGCGCAGCGTCTGGCCCGCGAAGATGAAGCAGTGCCCCACTTCCAGCGTGGAGGCGAACCACTCCTCCACCTCCCCCAGCACGGGACCTCCGCGCAGCCGCACCTTCAGCATCGGCGTGTCCACGATGGTGCCGAGGTTCATCCGCGCCTGTCGCGCCGTACGGACGTCGCGGATGTGGACCATCCCCTCGGAGTCCCGGAACAGCTTGCGGAAGCGGTCATAGGCCCGCAGCGCGTAGCCCCCGTCCTCCACGAAGCGCAGCACGTCGTCGAAGTCCCGCCTGCTCAGCGCGGCATAGGGCGCGGCGCGCGTCACTTCCGCATAGAGGTCGTCAGGATGGAACGGCGCATGGCAAGCCATGGCCAGCACGTGCTGTGCCAGCACATCCAGTCCGCCGGGACGCGGTGCCTCCCCGTCCAGCTCATGCGCCCGCACCGCCTCGGTGGCCGCGACGCACTCGATCACCTCGAAGCGGTTCGCCGGCACCAGCACGGCGCGGGACGGCTCGTCCATCCGGTGATTGGCCCGCCCGATGCGCTGCAGCAGGCGCGACGTTCCCTTCGGCGCCCCAACCTGGATCACCTGGTCCACCCCGCCCCAGTCGATCCCCAGATCGAGCGATGCCGTCGCCACCACCGCCCGCAGCCGCCCGGCGGCCATCGCCGCCTCCACCTTCCGCCGCTGCTCGATCTGCAAGCTGCCGTGGTGCAGCCCGATCGGCAGGTTGTCGTCGTTCAGCCGCCACAGCGCCGCGAAGACGAGCTCCGCCTGCGCCCGCGTGTTGACGAAGACGATCGTCACCCCCGCCTGACCGATCAGCCCGTAGATCCCCGGCGCCGAGGCCAGTCCCATATGCCCGCCCCAGGGCAAGTGCCCCTCCGGCAGCATCAGCCCGATCTCCGGCTCCGCCCCGCCCTTGCCCAGCACCAGCCGCACGTCGTCCGGACGCGCGGAGGGCGAGAGCCAGGCCCGCAGCGCGTCCGGGTGCGCCACCGTCGCCGATAGCCCCACCCGCCTGACCCCCGGCGCCAGCCGCTCCAGCCGCGCCATCCCGAGCGCCAGCTGATCCCCGCGCTTCGTTCCCGCCAGCGCGTGCGCCTCGTCCACCACCACCGCCCGCAGCCCGGCGAACATCTCCCCCGCCTCTGGGGAAGACAGCAGCACGGCCAGACTTTCCGGCGTCGTCAGCAAGATGTTCGGCGGCGTCTCCCGCTGCCGCGCCCGCCGGTTGGCCGGCGTGTCCCCGGTCCGCGTCTCGATCCGGATGGGAAGCCCCATCTCGGAGACCGGCTCCATCAGGTTCCGCGCGATGTCCACCGCCAGCGCCTTCAGCGGTGAGACATAAACGGTGTGCAGCCCCTCCCGCGGTTCCGCCGCGAGTTCCAGCAGCGAGGGCAGGAACCCGCCCAACGTCTTGCCGCCGCCGGTCGGCGCGATCAGCAGCGCGCTCTCCCCGGCCTTCGCGGCGCGCCACAGCGCGGTCTGGTGGGCTCGCGGTGTCCAGCCGCGCGCGGCGAACCAGCCCGCGAAGGGTTCCGGCAATGTTCCCATGGGCCCCGGGTATATGGCACCGTGCCCCCGAGGTGACGAGGGTCCGCCCCGCCACCCGTCCCCCGGTCAGGTCCAAGAATGCTCGACGCGCTGCCCTACATCCTTGCCGCCATCGCGCTGGTCGGCGTCGCCGCCCTGCTCCTCCGCCGCCCGCAGGGCGGGGCAGGGGAGGCCATCGCTGCCCTCTCCGGCAAGCTGGACGCGCTCGGCGCCGCGCAGGACCGGCAGGCCATCGCCGCAGGCGAGCGCGCCGCTTCCGCCGAGCGCGTCATGGCCGACCGCCTCGCCGAGGTCCGCCTCACCACCGAGCAGGCCCTGGCCGCCCAGCGCGAGCGCCTCGCCTCCACCGAGCAATCCTTGGCCGACCGCCTCTCCGAGGCCACCCGCGCCATGGCCGACGCCCTCACCGCGCAGGGCCGCCAGGTCGCGGACGGCATCGCCGCGCAGAACGACCGCCTCGCGGTCCAAGAGAAGTCGCTCGCCGACCGCCTCTCCGCCACAACGCTGGCCCTGACCGACACGCTCGCCGGCTCCCTGGCCGCCCAGAACGAACGTCTCGCCCTGACCGAGAAGGCCCTGGCCGACCGCCTCGCCGCGTCCCAGGCCGCGCTGGACGCCGCCGTCGCCACCCAGAACGAGCGCCTGAACCGCCTGCTGACCGACAGCGCCGTGAAGGCCGAGGAAACCGCCGGCAAGATCCACGAGCGCCTCGCGGTCATCGACGCCGCCCGCGCGAACATGGAGGCGCTCGGCACGCAGGTCGGCAGCCTCGCCCAGATCCTGTCCAACAAGCAGGCGCGCGGCGCCTTCGGCGAGGTCCAGCTCCGCCAGATCATCGAGGACCGCCTGCCGCCGGACGGCTTCTCCTGGCAGCACACCCTGGCCAATCGCACCCGCTGTGACGTGCTGATCCGCCTGCCCAACCCGCCCGGTCCCATCGCCGTGGACAGCAAGTTCCCGCTGGAAGCCTGGCTCGCTGCCCGCGACGCCGCCGACGACGCCGCCCGGATCGTGGCCACCAAGCGCTTCGCGACCGACATCCAGCGCCATGTGGACGACGTGGCATCGAAATACATCTGCCCGGGCGAGACGGCGGAACACGCCCTGATCTTCGTGCCGAGTGAGGCGATCTACGCCGACCTCCACGTCGTCCACCCCTCGCTGGTGGAGGCCGCGACCCGACGCGGCGTGATCATCGTCTCTCCCACCACCCTCTGGGCGGTGCTCGGCTCCATCCGCGCCCTGATGCAGGATGTGCGGATGCGGGCCGAGGCCGGGAAGATCAAGGCACAGGTGGTGGAACTGATGAAGGATATCACCCGCCTGGACGACCGGGTGGCGAAGCTGAAGAAGCACTTTGCCGACATGAACCAGGACGTGCAGCAGATCGAGATCACCACGACGAAGATCACCCGTCGCGGCAGCCTCATCGAGCAGCTGGAGATCGAGGACGGCCCCGTGATCGCGGAGATCAGCGCGGAGCGCGTCGCCCTGACCGCGAAGTAGCGGCGCCCGGGATCAGCGCGCGACGCCGCAGCCGGAAAGGGTCACCGTCGGTCCGGCCGAACCGCCTTCCCGGTCTGTGACAACCGTCACATCCCGGAGCTGCAATCCCGGCTGGTCGCCGCGTCCGAAGCGCTGCGTGTCCTGCTCATAGGGGCGCAGCGGCCCGCCCGAGACGCGCCGCATCACCGTCGCCCCTTCCGGAAAGCCTGAGAAGGTGAGGGTGTAGCGCCGCGGCTGCTCCGTCTGGTTCTGCACCTGGGCAAAGTATTCGAACGGCACGCCGCCGCCCCCGCCGGTGGCATAGACCGAGTTCACGACCACCCGTCCCGCGCAGGAATCATCCCCCTGCGCGACCGCCGCCCCGGCCCCCAGCAGCAACCCGGCGGCGAGGGCGACACAGCCCTTCATCCCGCAATCCCCGGCACGCCGGCCACGCGCATCAGGTGCTGCATCCCCACCTCCGAGATCCGGTTGCACCCGAGGAAGGCCAGATTCCGGTGCACCTCCTCCGACAGGATGGAGATGCCATGCCGCACCCCGGCCTCCCCGCCGGTCGCCGCCGCATAGAGCATGGGCCGCCCCACGAAGACGAAATCAGCCCCCAGCGCGATGGCCTTCAGCACGTCCGAGCCGCGCCGGATGCCGCAATCCATCATCACGGCCATGTCGCCCGCGACGGCACGCACCTCCGGCAGCGCCCGCAACGGAGCGATCGCCCCGTCCAGCTGCCGCCCGCCATGGTTCGAGACGATGACCCCGTCCGCCCCTTCTTCCCGCGATAGCCGCGCATCCTCCCCGTGCAGGATGCCCTTCACGACGAGCTTGCCTTTCCACTGCTTCCGGATCTGCGCCAGGTGCGTCCAGTTCAGGTGATCCCGCGCCCCGAAATCACGCGCCACGCTCTTAGCGATGATCGGCGCCCCGCGCGTGACGTAGGAATTTTCGAAGTGCGGCATCCCGTGGGAGCGTAGCGTCCGCAGCATCACGTCCCACAGCCAGCGCGGCCGGATCGCTCCGTCCCACCCCAGCCGGGCCGAGGGCCGCAACGGCGTGTTGAACCCGGTGCGGATGTTGTTCTCCCGGTTGCCGAGGGTGGTCGTGTCCACCGTCAGCACGAGAGTCCCGTAGCCGGCCTTGGCCACCCGATCGACCAGCGCCGCGATCCGGTCCGGCTCCCCGGGCAGGTAGGCCTGGAACCAGGCGCCCGGATACTCCTTCACGATCTCTTCCAGAGGGATCAGCGATGACCCGCTCATGATCATGGGGATGCGCGCCGCCTTCGCCGCCCGCGCCAGCACGAGGTCCCCGCGATACGCCATCATCGCCGAGATCCCCATTGGGGCGATCCCGAAGGGCGAGGCGTACTCCGTCCCGAAGATCGACACCGCCTGGGACCGCTTCGACACATCAATCAGGTAGCGCGGCCGGAACGCCCATTCCGTGAAGGCGTGCAGGTTGTCCTTGAGCGAGGCATTCCGCTCCGCCGCCCCCGCGATGTAGCCGAAGAGCGGTCGCGGCAGGATGCGCCGCGCCTCCGCCTCGAAGTCGTCCAGCGCCAACACCCGCTGCAACCGGCGCGGCAGGTCCTTCGCGACCTCCCGGATGACGGACTGGGCAGGCGGCGGAACCGGCGCCGCCGGAGTCGCCTCACTCATGCCGCCGGAAGCCCCAGAAGCTGCCGGGCCTGCGCCGCATCGGCCACTGGCCGCCCGTACCGCGCGCACAGCTCCGCCACCCGCTTCACCAGCGCCGCGTTGGACGGCGCCAACGAGTCCTTGTCCCAACGCACATTGTCCTCCAGTCCCGTCCGGACGTGCCCGCCCATCTCCAGCGCCCAGTGGTTCACCTCCAGCTGGTGCCGCCCGATTCCCGCCGCCGTCCAGGTCGCCCCGGGCAGCAGCTCCTTCAGCTTTGCCACCTCGAACTCCAGGATGTCCCGCCGCGCCGGCAACGCATGCTTCACGCCGAAGACGAACTGCACATGCGGCGGCGCCAGGATCAGCCCCTCCGCCACCAGGTCCGCCGTGTTGTAGAGCATCGCCAGGTCGAAGACCTCGACCTCCGGCTTGATGCCCTTGTCCCGCATGGACAAGGCCAGGTCCCGCACGAAGGCCGGCGGGTTCTCGTAGACGATCGTCGGGAAGTTCACGGACCCCGTCGCCAGCGATGCCATATCGGGCTTCAGGTAGAGCATCGCCCCCCGCGCGCTCATCTCCCGCCCGCGCCCGCCGGTCGAGAACTGCACGATCATCCCCGGGCAGTGCTTCCGCAGCCCCTCCTGCAAGGCCCCGAACTTCTCGGGATCGGAGGAGGACGACTCATCGTCGTTCCGCACATGCACATGGGCCAGCGTCGCCCCCGCCTCGAAGGCGGCCTGCGTGCTCTCGATTTGCTCGGGCACGGTGATGGGCAGGGCCGGATTATCCTTCTTGCGCGGCACCGACCCGGTGATGGCCACGCTGATGACGCAGGGCTCGCCCATGTCCGTGTCCTCCCTAGCTCAGGCGTGCCAGCACGCGGTCCACGAAAAGACCCGCGCTGCCGAGGTAGCTCGCCGGGTCGGTGATCCGCGCGATCTCCTCCGCTCCCATGCGAGAGGCCACCGCGTCATCACGCCCCAGCGCCTCCGCCAGCGGCACGCGCTCCGCCAGGGCGACGTCGCAGGCGTGGTGCACGGCGTCATGCGCCGCGCCGCGCCCCATGACCGGCGCCAGGGCCATCATCACCGCCTCCGCCATGATGGCATCGCCCGTTGCCTCCAGGTTCCGCCGCATCCGCGCGGCATCCACCGTCATGCCCTGCGCGATCTGCCGCGCCTGGTCCAGCGCGCCGTGGGTCAGCAGCATCGCCTGCGGGATGGCCAGCGGCTCTGCCTGCCACGGCCCGGTCCCGCGCTCATGATCCAGCGCCATCGCCGCCATCACCTGCGGCACCAGCGCATGCACCCCGCGCGCCTGCGCCAGCACGTACTCGCAGGCGATCGGGTTCCGCTTCTGCGGCATGGTCGAGGACCCGCCGCGCCCGGCCTCATGCGGCTCGAAGACCTCGCCCACCTCGGTCTGCATCAGCAGCATGACGTCGGTCGCGATCTTCGACAGCGCCCCGCACAGGATGCCACACCAGGACACCGCTTCCGCCAGGGTATCCCGCGCCACATGCCAGGGGATCTCCGGCACGCCGAGCCCCAGCTCCCGCGCCAGCCCCTCCGCCACCGCCGGCCCCTTGTTCCCCAGCGACGCCAGCGTCCCCACCGCCCCGCCGAACTGCACCCGCAGCAGCCGTGGCAGCAGGTCGTCCAGCCGTTCCCGAAGGTTCAGCAGGGGCGACAGCCACACCGCGCACTTGTACCCGAAGGTCACGGGCAGCGCGTGCTGCAGATGCGTCCGCCCGGCCATCACCGTATCCCGGTGCTCCCGCGCACGGGCGGCCAGCGCATCGATCGTGTCTTCCAGATCGTCCCGGATCAGCTGGAACCCGTCCCGCAGCGCCAGCACGAGCGCCGTGTCGAGGATGTCCTGGGTCGTGGCCCCCCAGTGGGTCCAGCGCGCCGCCTCCTCTCCCGCCAGCGCCCCGAGTTGCTTCACCAGCCCGACCACCGGATATCCGGTGTTCCGCGTCGCCTTCGCCAGCGCCGCCAGATCCAGCTGTTCCGCCCGTGCCGCCGCCGTGATCGCATCGGCCGCGGCCTGCGGCACGATGCCCAGCCCCGCCTCGGCCCGCGCCAGCGCCGCCTCCACATCCAGCATCCGCTGCAGCAGCGCCATCTCCCCCACGGCCCCGCGCATCGCGTCGGTACCGTAGAGGACGCCCCAGACCGCCCCGTCCGCGGGATTGACGGGGGAGGGGGTCACACCGCCATCCAGACCGTCTCGCCCTCACCCTGCAGGCGCAGGTCGAGGTTCCAAGTATCCGGCGCCGTCCGCTTCGCGATCAACGTCCCCCGCCGCGCCTCCGGCACCGCCCTCAGCACGGGGTCAGAGGCGTTGAGCGCCTCCCCTTCGAAGTAGAGCCGCGTGGACAGGTGATACAGCAGCCCCCGCGCGAACACCGCCAGGGCCACATGCGGCGCCTGCATCGCGTTCCCGCCGGCATGCGGCCCCACCGGCACCGGCCCAGGCTTCAGCGTGACGAAGCGGAAGCTCCCGTCCTTCTTCGTCGCGCAGCGCCCATAACCCTGGAACGCCGTCGGATCGCCGTTCTGGTCGGGATACCGGCCGGCCGGATCGGCGTGCCAGATCTCGATCATGGCGTCGCCCACCGGCGCGCCGGTCCCGTCGGTGACCTTCCCCGTCAGGACGATCCGCTCCCCCTCCGGCAGCTTGTCCCCGAAGTGCCGCGTCGTGTCCGCCCACTCCGGGAAATCCACCAGATGCCAGTAGGGCCCCGCCGTCTGGCTGGCCGAGGCCGCCACCGTCGCCTCGCTCGGCGCCAACTCGGGCGTAGGCGTCGTCGCCATGGTCAGTGATCCTCCATCGGCGTCGCCTCGCGCCCGCGCAACACGAGATCGAAGCGGTAGCCGAGCGAGAACTCGGGTTCCGTCACTTCCAGATCGAATGCGGCGATCAGCCGGTTCCGCGCCGCCTCGTCCGGCACGGTGTGGAAGATCGGGTCCAGCGCCAGCAGCGGATCGCCGGGGAAGTACATCTGCGTGATCATCCGCTGCGCGAACCCCGCCCCGAACAGCGAATAATGGATGTGGTTGGGGCGCCAGGCATTGTGGTGGTTCCGCCAGGGATAGGCGCCGGGACGGATGGTCAGATACCGGTAGTACCCGTCCTCGTTCGTGAAGACCCGCCCCATGCCCCGGAAGTTCGGATCGAGCGGCGCGTCATGCTGGTCGCCCTCGTGGTTGTAGCGACCGGCGGCATTGGCCTGCCAAACCTCCACCATCGCATGCCGGATCGGCCGCCCGTCCTCGTCCGTGATCCGGCCGGCAACGATGATCCGCTCCCCCATCGCGTGGCCGGCGCCGTTCTCCAGCACCGTGAGATCCGCGATCTCCGGATAGCGCGCGGCGGTGAAGATCGGGCTGCTCGTCTCCGTCAGCGTGTGCGGCAGCTCCAGCAGGGGCTGCTGCGGCGCTCGCGCCCGCGTGCTGCCATAGGCCGGGGAGTTGTTGGGCGGCTGCGTCTCCGCCCGCGGGCGGCGGTAGCCGTGGACGACGTCACTCATGGCGCCTTCTCCATCTCGGCAAGAATGTCCTTCGCGACCTTCAGCGCGTGGTTGGCCGTCGGCACGCCGGCATAGGCGCCGACCTGCAGCAGCACCTCCGCGATCTCCTCGGGCGTCACGCCGGTGTTCCGCGTGGCGCGCACATGCAGCGCGAACTCCCCCTCCCGCCCCAGCGCGGAGGTGATCGCCAGCACCAGCAGGGATCGCGTGTGCCGCGGCAGCCCCGGCCGGGTCCAGATCTGCCCCCAGACGTTCCGCATGATGTAGTCCTGGAACGCCTGATCCAGCGGCGTGACGTTCGCCATGGAGCGCGCCACATGCGCCTCCCCCAGCACCGCCTTTCGCACCGCCAGCCCGGCGGCCAATGGGTCGTCCCCCGCGCCGCCGTTCAGGTGCTCGGCCAAGGCCGCCGTCACGGCGTCGGCCGCCTCAAAGGTCGGGATGTGGGACGCGCCGGGGATCACCACCAACCGGCTGCCAGGAACCGCGTCCCGGATCGCCTCCGCCGCCGAGACCGGAGAGGCCGGGTCCTTCTCCCCCACCACCACCGTCGTCCGCGCCTTGATCCGCCCGGCCAGCGGCGCCGCCCGCGCGTCCCGCAGCGCCGCGCAGGCCGCCGCATAGCCGGCCGGGTCTGTCCCCAGCAGCATCCGCAGCAGCCCGCGAGACGAAGGGCTGCCCGGGTCCACCACCCAGCGCTGCATCACGCCCTCGGCGACGGCCGCCATCCCGCCGGCCCGCACCGCCTCGATCCGCGCCTGCCACAACTCCGGCGGAGCGAACTCCAGCGCCGTGTCGCACAGCATCAGGGACAGCACCCGATCGGGATGGGCGGCCGCCATCTCCATCGCGACCCGCCCGCCGATGGACAGCCCCGCCACATGCGCCGCCTTCACGCCGAGCGCGTCCAGCAGCGCCACGGCATCCGCGGCCAGCGCCGCCATGCTCGTCTCGCCCTCACCGCCCGCCGTCAGCCCGTGCCCGCGCAGATCCGGCCGGATGACCCGGAAGCCGCGCGACAGCACCTCCGCCTGGGGATCCCAAACGTGCAGGCCCGTCCCGACCGAGTGCAGCATGAGCAGGGCAGGGGCCCCCGGCGGGCCCTGCACCTGCACGTGGATGTTCAGGTCGCCGGCCGTCACGAACATGCGGGCGTCACCCCCGTCTTCTTCCGCCGCGCCGCCGGCGGGCCCTCGCGATGATCGGCACCCCGGCCCGGCTGGGCCATGACCTAGGTCAACAACCGTACCAGCCAGAGGCTGAGCGCCGGAAAAGCCACGCAGAGCGTCAGCCGTATCACGTCCGTCGCCAGATAGGGAAGGACGCCGCGATAGGTCCGGGCGATCGGCACATCCCGCGCCACCGCCGAGACGACGAAGACGTTCAGCCCGATCGGCGGCGCGGTCAGCCCGATGCCCACCACGATCAGCACCAGGATGCCAAACCAGATGGCCGTCTCGTCGGTCGTCATCCCGAAATCCAGGGCCGTCACCACCGGGAAGAAGACGGGCAGCGTCAGCAGGATCATCGCCAGCTCGTCCATCACGGCGCCGAGGATGATGTAAAACAGCAGCAGCACCACCACCACGCCGTAGGGTGGCAGGTTCTGCTCCGTCACCCATTGCGCCAGCAGGTCGGGCGCCTGGGTCAGCGCCAGGAAGGCGTTGAACACCTCCGCCCCCAGCAGGATGACGAAGATCATGGCTGAGGTCTCGGCCGTGTTCAGCAGCGCGAGCTTGATCTCGTCCCAGGACAGGGTCCGCCGCGCCAGTCCGACCACCAGCGTCGCGATCACCCCCACCGCCGCACTCTCGGTCGGCGTGAAGACACCGCCATAGATGCCGCCCACCACCGTTACTGCGATCAGCAGCACCGGGATCACCCGCAGCAGCGATGCGTTCCGCTCCGCCGCCGAGACCCGCGCGGCCGCCGGCCCCAGGACCGGGTTCCGCCGCACCACCATCCAGATCGCGAAGATGTAGAAGGCCGTCGCCATCAGCCCCGGGATCAGCGCGGCCATGAACAGCTTCGCGATGTTCTGCTCGGTGGAGATCGCATAGACCACCAGGATCACCGAGGGCGGGATGAGGATGCCCAGCGTCCCCCCCACCGCGATCGTCCCCGTCGCGAAGCCCGGATCGTAGTTGTACCGCCGCAGTTCCGGCAGCGCGGCCCGGCCGAAGGTGGCCGTCGTCGCGACCGACGATCCGCACACCGCCCCGAAGGCCGCACAGGCTCCGATGACGCTCATCGCCATCCCGCCGCGGAACCGCCCGAACAGCGCGCCCGCCGCCGAGAACAGGTCCCGCGCCAGCCCCCCGCGCTCCGCCAGCGCCCCCATCAGCACGAACAGCGGGATCACCGACAGCGTGTAATTCGCGAAGAGATGGTACGGCGTGGTCTTGAGATAGTTCATCAGCGCCGGGAAGCCGACGATGTGCTGATACCCCGCCGCCCCCACCAGCAGCATCGAGAGCCCGATCGGCGCCCGGACGACGATCAGCCCCAGCAGGACCGCGAAGCCGATCCCGGCCTGGAAGATCTCGTCACCCATCCGCGCGCCCACCGAACAGCCGGAACGCCCAGGCCAGCGCCGCCAGCCCCGTCAGCGCGAAGGCCAGCACGCCGATCCCCACCGCCCACCAGGTCGGCAGCCCCAGCACCATGGTCTGCGTGTGGGAGGTGAGCGTCTCCTGCGCACCGAGGACCATCCGCTCCGCCAGCACGATCGCCACCACCCCCCAGACGAGATTCCAGAACCCGTCCATCGCCAGCTGCACCCGCCGCGGCAGCCAGGTGGTGAAGGTGTCCACCATGATGTTCGTCCGCTGCGCCGTGCCATAGGCCAGCAGGGCCAGCACCGCGACGCCCGATCCCAGCGACACGAGCTCGAAATCGCCGCGGATCGGATCGTTCACCGCCCAGCGCTTCAGCACGGACACGGTCGTCAGCAGGGAGGTTGCGATCAGCAACGCCCCGCCGATCAGCGCCGCCGCCCGGCAGGCCCGGAGGATCGGGCCGGGCCGCCCGCCGGCGGACGCCTCGCTCACGGCGCGCCGGTCAGGCCGGGGCCTGACCGTATTTCGCGACCAGCGCCCGGGCTTCCTCCAGCAGCGCCCCGCCATTCGGCGTGGCGTTCACCCAGTTGTCCACCACCGGCTGGGTGGCGCGGCGCCAGCGCTGCACCTCCTCCGGGCTGAGGGTGATGAGGGTGTTGTTCCGCCGCCGCACCTGCTCCAGCACCACCGGCCCCTGCTCGTCCCAGACCTTCCCGGCCATCTCCGCCGCGACCTGCCCGGAATTGGCGTCCAGCACCCGCTTCGCCTCGGGAGAGAGGGCCTCGTACTTCGCCCGGTTCATCGCCAGGATGAAGGTCGCGATATAGAGCGTCGGCGAGCCCGGGATGTCCGTGTGGTTCCGCACCAGCTCGTGCAGCCGGATGCTCGGCACGACCTCCCAGGGCACGACCGCGCCGTCGATCGCGCGCTGGCTCAGCGCCTCCGGCACCTGCGGCACCGGCATCCCGATCGGCGCGGCGCCCAGCGCCCGCAGCGCCTCCCCGTTCTGCCGCGTCGGGAAGCGCAGCTTCAGCCCCGCCATGTCCTCCATGGTCCGGACCGGGCGGTTGGCGTGGATCAGCCCGCCGTCATGTCCCCAGACGCAGATCGGGTGCACCTCGCGGAACTCGTCCCGCATCTGCTTCTCGTAGAATTCCTGCACCGCCTTCGCGTTCGGCACGCCGAGCTTGTTGGCAACGAAGGGAAGCTCGAAGACCTCGATCTTCGGGAAGCGCCCGGGCGTGTTCCCCGGCAGCGTCCAGGCGATGTCCACCACCCCGTCCCGCGCCTGGTCATAGAGTTGCGGCGGCGCCCCGCCGAGCTGCATGGAGGGGAAGATCTGCACCCGCAGCCGCCCACCGCTCTCGGCCTGAACCTTCTGCGCCCAGGGCTGCAGGAAGTGGCGATGCACGTTGGAGACGGCCGGAAGGAAGTGGTGCAGCCGCAGCGTCACCTCCTGCGCGCGGACCGCCGCAGGGCGCAGGATGGCCGGCGCGGCCAGCGCGCTGCCAAGCAGGATGCGGCGGGAAACCATGGACGGGAACCTCCGGCTGTCCCCGCTTCCCGCGGGTTCTCAGACTCTCACCGTTTCGGTGAAACTTCGTTGGATATCAAACAGGTTCCAGGGCGTCGCGCAAGGCTCTCGCGCGCGCGCCCACCTCCGCCGGCGTGTCGCCCGGCCGGAACAGGGACGACCCCACGCCGAAGCCCGCCGCGCCTGCGGCGCGCCACGCTGCCATGTTGTCCGCGCCGATTCCGCCCACCGGCAGCACCGGCGTCCCCTTCGGCAGCACCGCCATCAGCGCCTTCAGCACGGCGGGGGAGGCCGCCTCCGCCGGGAACAGCTTCAGCCCGTCCGCCCCCGCCGCAAGCAGCGAGAACGCCTCCCCCGGCGTGAAGAAGCCCGGCACGGCGAACATGCCCTGTTCCTTCGCCGCTCGCACGATCACCGGATCCGCGTGCGGCGTCACGATCAGCCGCCCGCCGCGCTCCGCGATGCCCGCCACCTGCGCAGGGTCCAGCACCGTACCCGCGCCCACCAGCGCGTTCTGCCCGAAATGCCGTGCCAGTCGCCCGATGCTGCGCAGCGGCTCCGGGCTGTTCAGCGGCACCTCCAGGATGCGGATGCCGGCCGCGACGATCGCCTCGCCCACCGCGACGGCCTCATCGGGCCGCAGCCCGCGCAGGATCGCAACGATCGGGCAGGCCCGAAGACTCTCCGCCAGCGTCACGCCCGGCCCTCCACCTGCCGCCCGATCGCGTGCAGCCCCGCGATCACCAGCGCCGCCCCGTCATGCGGCACGGCCCGGTCGCCCAGCGCCCGCGCGTAGCGCGCCACCAGCCCGCCGGTGCCCACCAGCTGCACCGGCCCGTCACCGCCCACGGCCGCCACCTCGTGCCCGATCAGCAACCCCGACAGGTAGGAGGCTCCCGCCGCAGGCGCCATGTCCTCGATCAGGTGCAGCGCCCGCACGCCGAACAGATGGTGCAGCAGCCCGCCCCCCTGCCGCGCCCGCGCCAGCCCGCGGTCGAAGGCATCCCAATCCGGCGCCGCCCCCACGTCGATCGTCCGCCCGAGGATGCTGTGACCCGACAGTACCGCGAACACCTCGCCCGTCATGTGCGTCGCGAAGCCGGTCACGCGCCCGCCCTCCATCCCAGCCCATTTGCAGTGGGTGCCGGGCATGCAGACCGTCGCGTCGCGGCCACCGAGCTCCGGCATCAGCCCGAGGAGCTTCGTCTCCTCCCCCCGCATCACCTCCGGCACGCCGTTCGCGTCCCGCGCCGTCAGCCCCGGCACGATCAGGGTGCGCGCCTCGGGGAAGGGCAGGGCGGTCAGCGCCCCCGCCAGCTCCGCCGGCCCGGCGGGACAGGAGAGATACGGCGCCTCCACCCAACCCTGCCGCGACCCCACCATGCCGCAGAGCAGGACGAGTGACTCCCCCGCCGCGATCCAGCCCCCGACCAGCTCCCGCAGCGCCGTCGGGAACCCGCCCGCGGGAACGTTCAGGATGCCGCCCGAGGGCCGCTCGGCGGAATCCACCACGCTGCCGGTAGCGTCCAGCCGCCAGGCCCTCAGGTTGGAGGTGCCCCAATCCACCGCGATCACGTCGCGGTTCTCCGCAGCGCCGAACCCCGCAAGCGCGAACTCCTCCCGAACAGGGGCGGAAGGCTCCCATCCCCCGCCCGCCGCGTCCAGCGGCGGGCGGGTCGGCGCGGGTTAAACCCCTGCCACGCTCACCTGCCCGGAATCCTGCCCGCGCATGGCCCAGCCCGTGGTCCGGTTCTCGATGGCCACCGCCACCGCGTACATCAGCACGCCCATCACCCCCGTCACGATCAGCCCCGCGAAGACCAGCGGCACGTCGAAGCGGGAGGACGCCAGGATCATCAGGTGCCCGATCCCCTTATTCGCAGCCACGGTCTCCGCGATGATCGACCCCACGAACGCCACGGTGATCGCGATCTTCAGGGAGGCGAAGAAATACGGCATCGCCCGAGGTAACCCGACCTTGCGGATGATGTCCGAGGGCCGGGCCCCGAGCGCCCGCAGCACGTCCCGCAGCTCCGGCTCTACCGTCGCGATCCCCGTCGCCACGTTCACCACGATCGGGAAGAAGGAGATGAGGAAGGCGGTGATCACCGCCGGCACCGTCCCGATCCCAAACCAGATGACCAGGATCGGCACCACCGCCACCTTCGGCACCGAGTTGAAGGCGATCAGCAGCGGGTAGAGCCCGTGATACAGCATCGTGGACGACCCGATCGCGATCCCCAGCAGCAGCCCGAAGACGATGGCGAAGGCGAAGCCGATGAGCGTCGTCATCAGCGTCTGCCAGGAATTGTCCAGCAGCGGGAGCCACCACTTCACCATGCTCGCGGCGATGGCCGAGGGCGCGGGCAGGATGAACTGCGGGATCTCGAAGGCGACGCAGGCCGCCTCCCAGAGCAGGAAGGTGCCCACGATGATGATCCAGGGCAGCCAGGCCGTCAGGCGCCGGCGCCGGCGCGCCGCCGCCGCCATCGCCTCCACCCGCGCCGCGGCCCGGCTGCGGGCCGGCATTCCCGTATCAAGCGGCATGGGTCGCCTCCTCCGGGGACGGCGCCGCGGCGGGCTCCTCCCCGCGCCGCGCGGCGCTGATGTGCTCGCGCAGGTCGTGCACCAGTTCCTGGAAGGGCTGGGTATACGTCAGGTCCAGGTTCCGTGGCCGCGGGAAGGGCACGGTCCGCTCCGCGATGATCCGACCGGGCCGCGCCGACATGATCAGCACCCGGTCCGCCAGGAAGGTCGCCTCCTTCAGGTCATGCGTCACCAGGATCACCGTCGGCTTCAGCACCTCGCAGACGCCCTGAAGCTCCACCCACAGGTCCTCGCGCGTGAAGACGTCCAGCGCCCCGAAGGGCTCGTCCAGCATCAGAAGCTGCGGGTCATGGATCAGCGCCCGGCAGAGGCTCGCCCGCTGCTGCATCCCGCCCGAGAGCTGGTGCGGGTTCTTGTGCTCGAACCCCGCCAGCCCGACGAGCGCGAGCAGCTTCCGCGCCTTCTCCTCATACATGGCGCGGTTCGCCCGCAGGCGGCGCCGGTGCGGCTCCACCACCTCCAGCGGCAGCATCACGTTCTGCAGGATCGTCCGCCAAGGGAGCATCGTCGGCGCCTGGAAGGCCATGCCGGCGACGGACAGCGGCCCGTCCACCTCGTGCCCCGCCACGATCACGCTGCCCGCGGAGGGCGGCCATAGGCCCGTCACCAGCCGCATCAGCGTGGACTTGCCGCAGCCCGACGGCCCGACCACCGCGACGAACTCGCCCTTCGCCACCCGCATGTTGGTGTGGCGCAGCGCCAGCGTCCCCTCCGCGCCCCCGTAGCGCATGGAGACGTCGTCGATCTCCACGAAGGGCCTCTCCACCCCGACCATTCCCGCGAACCTCCCCAACCCCGCCGCCGGTATAGCCGTCCACCGCGCGCCGGGCACCGTTCCGGCTCGCGGCCAAGCAAGCACCGCGCCAGCATCTTTCGGGCCCGCGCCCGATCCCGCTTGGTCTGACCCCGCGGCGTCCTATCTACCCCGCGCAGAGATAAAGGAATCGCCGATGCCCGTTGAGGACGTCTCCCCCCGGTCCACCTGGGACGCGCTGAGGACCGACCCCGATGCCCTGCTGGTGGACGTTCGCACCGACGCGGAGTGGAACTTCGTCGGCCTCCCGGACCTGTCCGAGGCGGGCAAGCAGCCGGTCCTGATTCCCTGGCAAGTCTTCCCGTCGATGCAGGTGAACGGCGCCTTCACCGAGCACCTGCACCGGGCGGGTGCCACGCCGCTCAGCAAGATCTACTTTCTCTGCCGATCCGGGGCCCGTTCCCTCGCCGCCGCCCAGGCTGCCCAGGCGGCGGGCTTCCCGAATGCCTACAACGTGGCGGACGGCTTCGAGGGCCCCGTGGACGGGGATGGCCACCGCGGCACGACCGCCGGGTGGAAGGCGTCCGGACTTCCCTGGCGGCAGCGCTGATCGGCCGGGGCGGGAGGCGCCGCGCCTCTCTTCGGGGGGACCGGGCCATGATCCGCGCGGACGTCAGAGACGCCCGGCCGGCCCGCCGCGTCGGCCCCCGATCCGCCCTTCTGGAACAGGATCACCATCAGGTCGGCCAGGAGCCGGTCCGTGTGGATCAGGTCGCGCGACCGGGCGAGCGTGGCGAGTTCCTCCACGGCCCGGAGGACGCGGGCCGAGGGCGGCTGCGCCACCCGGCGAGAGGATGGGTCAGATCCCATGGTGGCCCCTTGCGCCTGTGATTCGACGATGGCCTCGCGCGGCCTGCGGGACGTGCATCGCGGCACGTCGATGAACTCGCGGGAGGTCGAACTCGACCGGTTGGGACGTCATCTCGCGACCGGAGACCCTAAGAATAAATTTGCGCCATTTCTCAACATGCGGCACGTCATCGGTCGCCATGAGATCAGAGGTATTGTATCCCGGCCCCGACGAGGGGCGTTCCCATGGTGTAGGGGACCAGAACGTTCCCCTGGAACCTGTCCGCAGCCAAGTGGGAGAAGGGCGTCGCCGTGCCGGAAAAGCCCACACTTGTTGTTGAAGTCTTAGGCCGATCCGGCCTTCCCTGGTTCGGTCCCGTCGCGATTGAGAGACGCATCCATGGCGCCAGCCACTGATACGCGCGAAGCGGGCCTGTCTCGCCTCACGATCGACGAGCACATCGGCGGTCGCATTCGCATGCGACGAATGCTTCTCGGGCTCACCCAGGAAAAGGTCGCCGAGGCGTTGGGGCTGACGTTCCAGCAGGTCCAGCGCTTCGAGCGCGGGGTGAACCGCATGGGCGCCAGCCGGCTCTTCGATCTCTCGCGCGTGCTGGACGTCCCGATCGCCTACTTCTTCGATGACATGCCGGAGCATCTCGGCGGTGCCGCCACGATGGACCGCCGCATGGCCGAGCTCTCCGACGACACCGAGGTGGAGGGCGCCGGGAACGTCCCGCGGAAGGAGCGGCGGGAGGTGCTGCGTGCCTATTGCAGCATCTCCGATCCCGATGTCCGCAAGCGGGTGCTCGAATTGATCAGGAGCCTCGCCGAGTAGGGGCGCGTCGGTCATGCGGGGCGCCCGGCCTGCGCGTCATGCCAGGCCAGGCGGGCCAGGAGGGTGAGGGAGGCGCCGTAGTAGTCGGTCGCATCGGCCACCCGCGGCAGGTTCGGTCGCGCGCGCTGGTCCGACACCGTCGCGGCCGCGAGGCGCGCGACGGCCTCGACGCCGGCGTGGCCGGCATACGGTGCCAGGCGATCCGTGCGCAGGTCCGCCCAGGCCGGCAGGCGACCCCCATGCCCCGGGTCCGTCCAGTACTGGTGGCAGGAGTGAAGGGCTTGCTCCCCGCGGCGCCGCCCCCAGGCGAGGTAGAGCGGCACCCGCACGGCATCCCAGGAGAAGCGGGCCGGCTTGTCCGTGGCCAGCCGGACCGGCTCGCCCACGTCGTGCGGCACCTCGATCCAGTCCGCCGGCAGCGACCAGCGCCCGAAGCAGCCGAGTCGGCAGCCGATCTCCAGCCCGTTCATGACGAGCTGCCGCCAGCTCGGCCCGGGGACCAGCCGCTCGAACTCCAGCAGCGCCGGGACGATGTAGTAGGATGGGTTGAGGACCACATGGTTGCGGTGCTCGAAGCCGTAGGAGCCGGGCAGGAGAAGCAGCCGCTGGCCGATTCGCCGGGTGCAGAGGTCCAGGATGTCGGACGCGATGGCCCGTGCGAGACCGTCGTAGTGCGGCGCCTCGAAGCGCTCCGCGGCCCGCATCAGCGCCCAGGCGATCAGGATGTCCCCGTCCGTCGCGTTGTTCAGGTCCGTCACGGGCGTCAGGGACTCGGGGCGGTAGCGCCAGGCATAGAGCGCGTCGCGTGACCGCCGCAGATTGGTGTTCGTCCAGGCGAAGATCCGCTCGAAGCTCGCCTGGTCACCGGCCTCGGCCGCGAAGAGCATCGCGACGCCCTGACCCTCCGAATGGGAGATCCCGGAGTTGTGCGTGTCGACCACCCGGCCCTCGGCGGTGACGTAGCGCCGGTGGAACAGGTTCCACTCGGCCCGGAGGTCGGCCATCCAGGCGGCGGATCGGTCACGCGCTGGCCGAGGGATCGAGAGCAGGCCCGCATGGTCGAAGAGGCCCGGCGTCTCCTGAAAGGGAATCCCGCCGATGAAGGGAGGCGCGACGAGCAGCGCCGGCGTGGCCAGCATGGATGACAGGAGTCGTCGCCGCCGCACCGAACCGACCTGCCGGGCTGCCGGGCCGAGATGGGCCGCCAGGTAGTCCTCGGTAAGGATCGCGTCGCGCAGCGAGCCCTCGGGCATAGCCACACACCAAATCTGTTGTGTATGTTAAGCTGACATACATCCTTTAAGTTGTGTATAGGGGGAGTTCAACAACCCGCGAGTTTAACCTGGGATACGGACCGGGATGTGGCAGCCATGCCGCGGTTTAACCGGTTCGCGTTCTGAGAACTGGAAGGGCGGGGTGGCTGCCGTCGGCCGCCCGGGCGTGATCCGGCAGATCGGCTCGGCGAGGGAGTTCCCTGGCCGGAAGCCGTGACCCTGATCGTGCCCAGCCATGAACACGCATCGTCCCAACGTGCCATGGCCGCGCCGCCGGACGTGGCTCGCTGTTTCCCCGGCGCGGGGCGGCGAGCCTGGAGCCGGAGAGACCGGTCGTCTCTCCCGACGCCCTAGGAGGAGACGCCGCTCAGGAAGCGATCAGCCCGCGTCCGGTCCCACGATCCGGGTGGTCAGCTCCATCAGTCCTTCAAGGCCCGCGACGCAGGTATCGCCGGGCTTCAGGTAGAGCTCCGCCGCATTCGGCTGCGAGATCGCGGTCCCCCGCGGCGCCCCCGTCGCGATCACATCCCCCTGCTCCAGCGGCATGTAGCGGGAGAAATGCCCGATGATGTCCTCGATCCGGAAGATGTGCTCCGAAGTCGAGACCCGCAACCGCCGCTCCCCGTTCACATCGCAGGTCAGCCACAGGTCGTAGGGATCCACCACCTCGAACATCGGCACCACGAAGGGCCCTACCGGGCAGAAACCCGGCATGTTCTTCGCGGTCCAGAACTTCGTGCCGGTCTCGACCTCGCGCTTCTGGATCGCGCGCGCCGTCAGGTCGTTCAGCACCGTGATCCCGCCGACGTAGCGCCGCGCATCCGCCTTGCCGACGCGGTGCGCCCGCCGCGCCATGACGAAGGCCATCTCCGGCTCGTAGTCGAAGGTCGTGATCCCCTCTGGCCGCGCGACCGAGTCCCCATCCCCCGTCATCGTGGAGACAAGCTTCACGAACCCGGTCGGCTCCTGCGGATCCTCCTTCAGCATGCCCTCCCGCACCAGCTCCTGCCGGTGCACGCGGGAATTCTTGCCCACGCAGAAGATCTTCGGCGGGTTCAGGACCGGCGGCAGGAAGCGCACCTCATCAACCGGCCAGCCCGGCCCCTCCGCCCCGTCCGCCAACGCCCGGAGCACAGATTCCGGCAGCGCCAGCGCCGCCGCCATCTCCAGCCCCGGCGACAGGGCGAGCACCCGGTCCTCCCGCACCACGCCCAGCATGGGGGCGCCGCCCTTGCGCGGCGCAAAGGTCGCAAGCTTCAGCATGTCCAGAATTCCCTATTCCAGCGTCAGTCCGCGCTCGCGAATCAGGCGCTGCCACTTGCCCACGTCGGCGTCGATGTAGCGGGCGAACTCGGCCGGCGTCAGCGGCTCCGGCACGGCGCCCAGCCCGGCCAGCCGCTCCTTCACCTCCTGCGTCTCGGTGGCATGCGCCACCGCCCGCTGGATCGCCGTGGTGACCTCGTCCGGCGTCCCGCGCGGGGCCAGCAGCCCGAACCACCCCACCGCCGAGAAACCCGGCAGCGTCGCGGACACTGGCGGCACGCCGGGAAAGAGCGGGGAGGGCGCCTCCGACGTGATCCCCAACACCTTCAGGCTTCCCGCCCGCACCGCGCCTGCCACCGTCGGCGGCGGGGCGAACATCGCCCCGATCCGCCCGGCCATCAGGTCGTTCACCGCCGGCCCCGTCCCGCGATAGGGCACGTGTACCAGCTCCACCCCCGCCGTGCTCGCGAAGAGTTCCCCGACGAGGTGCGACGCCGATCCCACGCCCGACGACCCGAAGTCGATCGCCCCCGGCCGCGCCTTCGCCGCCGCCACCAGCCCCGCGACGTCGCTCACGCCGAGTGAAGGATGCACCACCACAAGATAGGCCGGCGCCGCCGCGAGCGTGACCGGCGCCAGCGCCTCGTGCACCGCGAAGGGCCGCTCCACCCCCGCCACCGCCATCAGCGCACCGGTCGAGGCCATGACGAGCGTGTGCCCGTCCGGCGCCGCGCGCTGCACGATCTCCGTCCCCAGCTTGCCCGAGGCGCCGGCCCGGTTGTCCACCACGACCGCATGTCCCCAGGCCGTTGTCAGGTACCGCCCGAGCAGCCGCGCCAGCACATCTGTCCCGCCCCCCGGCGCGAAGGGCACCACGATCGTCACGGTGCGTGAGGGAAAGGGATCCGCCGCCCTTGCACGGGGCGCGACCGCGCCGAGCGCCGCTCCCGCCAGAACCGCCCGCCGCGTCACCCCGTCACGAACCATGCCCAGCCTCACTCCGCCCGAATGTTCGCCCGCCGTGCCACCTCGCCCCAGCGCTGCGTCTCGCTTGCCACGAAGCCTCGGAACTCCTCGCCGAACAGCGTGCCCGGCGTGATCCCCACATCGTTGAAGCGCGCCAGCACGTCCGGGGAAGCCAGCGCCGCCCGCGCCTCGCGCACCAGCCGCTCCCGCACCGGCGCCGGCACCGCGGCGGGGGCGAACACCCCGTGCCAGGACAGGCTCTCGAAGCCTGGCAGCGTCTCCGCCACGGCCGGCACGTCGGGCGCCGACGGGCTCCGCTCCCGGCTGCCCACGCCCAGCGCCCGCATCCGCCCCTCCCGCGCGTGCGGCCAGGCAGACGAGAAGTTGTCGAACGACATCGGCAGTTGCCCCGCCAGGATGTCGGTCATGATCTGCCCCGAGGAGCGGTAGGGAACGTGGACGGCCTGCGTCCCCGTCATCTGCAGCAGCAGCTCCCCTGCCAGGTGGATCGACGTCCCCACGCCGGAGGAGCCGTAGTTCATCTGCCCGGGGCGCGCCTTCATGTAGTCCACCAGCTCCTGCACCGTCCGCACGGGCAGGGCGTTGGACACCACCAGGATGTTTGGCTGCGTCCCCAGCAGCGCGATCGGCGCGAAGTCCCGCACGTTGTCGAAGGGCATGCGCGGATAGATCGCCGCGTTGATCGCGTGTGAGGAGATCGTCCCCATGCAGATGGTGTAGCCGTCGGGCGCCGCCTTCGCGCAGGCGTCCGCCCCGATGTTGCCGCCCGCGCCCACGCGGTTGTCGACCACCACCGGCTGCCCGAGCCGCTTGCTCATCTCTGCGCCGACGACGCGGCCCACCATGTCCGTCACGCCGCCGGCCGCGAAGGGGATGATCATCCGGATCGGCCGCTGCGGCCAGTTCTCCTGCGCGGTCGCCGCGAAGGGCATCAGGCCGCAGGCCAGGGTCAGCAAGGCGCGACGCAGCATCCGATTCATCCCTTTCGCTGTTCCGCGCCTCGGCGGCGATGCCATGCGGGCGCCGTTGCCGCGCAGGAGGCGCAGCGCCGCCCGAGGTGTCAAGCATCCAGCCCAGCATGGACGATCACCCCGCCGTGCGCGCGGCGTGGCGTGCGGCGGACCCGCCACGCCCCGGGCAATCGGCGCCGTGCGCGCCGCCCTCGGCGGTCTCTCCGGCACGCTGCTGACGCCCCTACGACCCCGACCGAGCCCCACCCGCGCCGGCTGGATCCGCTCGCCGCCCGCGCCGCGTCCGCCGCGATCCGCGCCCGACCGTGAACGGCAGCACGAGCGAGTTCCGCACGCTCACCTTCGCCGAGGCGGAGCGCCTGGGGCCTTATCTCCCGCGACGCCCCGCCACGCCGCGTCCCAGCTCGCCAGGGCCGGGGCGGATGAGGTGAACCCCGAGTCGCCGCCCGCGTTTCTCCCCGATTCGGAGGAACCGGAGCCTTGGCCAGCACCCGCCACCCCCTGCACGAGAAGCTCCTGGAGGTGCATGCCCGACTCTGCGCCGCCTATGGCTGCCCCATCGCCTACTTCCACGACCTGGACCCGCTGGACGAGCTCGTCTCCTCCCTCCTCTCCCACCGCACCCGCAACGCCGACAGCGCCCGGGCCTTCCGCAACCTCCGCGACCGCTTCCCGGACTGGGAGGCGGTCCGCGACGCCTCGACCGCCGAGGTGCAGGAGGCCCTCTCGCCCTGCACCTGGCCCGAGGCGAAAGCCCCCGCCCTGCAGAAGACCCTTCGCGCCATCACCGCCGCCCGCGGCACGCTGAACCTCGACCACCTCGCCGACATGCCGGTCCCGCAGGCCCGTGAATGGCTCGAAGCGCTTCCTGGCGTCGGCCCGAAGACCTCCGCCGCCGTCCTCTCCTTCTCCCGCCTCCGCCGCCGCGCCCTGCCGGTGGACAGCCACCACCATCGCGTCGCCCAGCGCCTGCACCTCATCCCCGCCAACCTCGCCGTCGGTCCCTCCCACCGCGTGATGGAGGCGATGCTCCCCGACGAATGGGACGCCCAGCAGGTCTACGACCACCATGAGGTGCTGATGCTGCACGGCCAGCGCGTCTGCCACTTCCGCAGCCCTGCCTGCGCCCGCTGCGTGGTGCTCGACCTCTGCCCCACCGGCCAGTCCCGGCGCGCCGGCTCCATCGCCGCCGATCACGTGGACGCCGCCCGCCCGTCGAACCCCTGATCCGCGCCCTCACCGGAACGGTCGCCCGCTGCCATCAACCTGCCCCGATGTCATCCGAATGACAGCGGCCCGCCCCGGCTGAGATTGGCCCGCGGACCGCAACAGCGCGATCGGACCCGCCTTGGACAGCTTCGCCATCCTCCCGCACCTGAAGGCGCTCGCCATCGCCTATGTCCTCGCCCTCCCTATCGCCTGGGACCGGGAGAAGGAGGGCCGGAGCGCCGGCCTCCGCACCTTCCCCCTCGTCGCCATCGCCGCCTGCGGATTCATTCAGGCCTGCGAGGGATTCCTGCGCGGCGAGGCCGAGGCGACCGCCCGCATCGTGGAGGGCGTGATCGGCGGCATCGGCTTCATCGGCGGCGGTGCGATCCTGAAGGGCAGCGCCGGCATTCACGGCACCGCCACCGCCGCGGCCCTGTGGGCCACCGGCGCCATCGGCATCGCCAGCGCCCTGGGCGCCTATGACGTGGCGGTGGTGATCAGCCTGATGACCTTCCTCACCCTGGCCTTGCTGACCCCACTGAAGAGCAACAAGTCCGAACCGCCCGGCCCGATCTGATCGGCCCGACCTAACTGGCCCATCGGGCACCGGGGCCCGCCGTTGGCGCGGGCTCCCGCGCGTGGAAGGATCGTCCCGCGCCCGCAGAGGCGCCCGGCCGCGCCGGAAGGGGAGGGGACCCGCCGATGACGAAGCGCCTGATGGCCGCGCTGTTGCTGCTCCTGACCGCCCTGCCGGCGCTCGCACAGCTCCCCGACCGCCCCGTGCGCCTGATCGTCGGTTCGCCCCCCGGCGGCACCACCGACATCATGGCCCGCCTCCTTGCCGAGGCCGTCGGCCCGCACCTGACGGCCGGTGCGGTCGTCGAGAACCGCCCCGGCGCGAACGGCAACATCGCGATGGGGGAGGTCGCCCGCGCCGCGCCGGACGGCGCCACGCTGATCGTCTGCGCCTTCGGCCCCTGCGGTGCCAACCCGGCCCTCTACGCCAACCCCGGCTTCGACCTCGCGCGCGACTACGCCCCGGTGATCCTCACCGGCGCCGTCCGCAACATCATGGTCGTCCGCCGCAGCTTCCCGGCGAACACGCTTCAGGAGGTCCTGGACCGAGTCCGCGCCGAACCCGGCCGGATCACCTTCGCTTCGTCCGGCGCCGGCGCCTCCAACCACCTCGGTCCCGAGCTCCTCCGCACCCGCTTCGGCCTCAACTGGGTCCACGTTCCCTATCGCGGCAGCGCCCCCGCCATCACCGACCTCATCGCCGGCAACGTGGACGTTTTCTTCGACAACATTCCCTCCATCCTCCCCCACATCCGCTCCGGCAGCGTGAAGCCGATCGCCGTCGTCGCCGCGGAGCGCGTGCCGGAAGTCCCCGACGTGCCCACCTTCGCGGAAGGTGGCGCCCCCGGTGTCGTCATCGACTCCTGGTTCGGCCTCCTCGCCCCCGCGCGCACGCCCGCCGCGACGATCACCGCCCTCAACGCCGCCTTCAACCGCGCCCTGGGGAACGAGACCTTCCGCCGCCGCGCCGCCGAGGTCGGCATCGCCCCGCTCGGCGGCCCGCCCGAGCTGATGGGCGAGCGGGTCCGCACCGAGGCCGCGCGCTGGCTCGAGGTGGTGCGCGCGAACAACCTCCGCGCCGACTGATGCAGCCATCGCGCGCGACCCCGGGAGGCGCTGCCTCCCGGACCCTCCGCCGGGGGTTGAACGCAACCCCCGGACCCCGCGATCGGATTCCACGCGGGTCCAGGGCGCGCGTTCGCGCCCTGGTGCATGGGGTCCGGGGAAGGCAGAGCCTTCCATGGGGCCACCAGACCAACAGGCAACGGACCGCATGAGCAAGATCACCGCCCTCCGCACGATCCGCATCCCGGAGCGCGCGAACCTCCTCTGGGTCGAGGTCACGACCGACGAGGGCCTGACCGGCCTCGGCGAGGCCTTCCGCGGCTCCCAGGCCGTGGAGGCGGTGATGCACGAGAGCGTCGCGCCCTACCTCCTGGGCCGGGACTCCCGCCGTATCGAGGCCGCGTCGCGCCACCTCCTCACGCCCTATGTCGGCTTCGGCGCCGCCAGCGCCGAGGTCCGCGCCGCCTCCGCCGTGGACATGGCCCTCTGGGACCTGATGGGCCAGCGCCACGGCATCCCGATCCACGAGGCGATGGGCGGCGCCGTGCGCGACAAGGTCCGCGCCTACAACACCTGCGCCGGCTACGACTACAACTCCCGCGGCGCCGGCCAGCGCCGCATCGGCGAAGCCGACGCCGTCACCGGACCCTATGACGACCAGGTCGCCTTCTTCCGCGACGCCGGCGTCCTGGCGGAAAGCCTTCTGTCTGAGGGCTACGCCGCGATGAAGATCTGGCCCTTCGACCCCCACGCCGATGCCTCCGGCGGCCAGATGATCTCCCTGGAGGGCCTGAAGAAGGGCCTCGAACCCTTCGAGAAGATCCGCCGCGCCGTCGGAGACCGCATCGAGATCATGGCCGAGCTGCACTCGCTCTGGTCCATGCCTGCCGCGGCCCGCATCTGCCGGGCGCTGGAGGACTTCAACATCTTCTGGGCCGAGGACCCCATCGGGAAGATGGAGGATCTCGAATCCCTCGCCGAGCTCCGCCGCCAGACCCGCGTCCCGCTCTGCGGCAGCGAGACCCTGGGCGGCAAGACGAGCTTCCGCCGCGCCCTCGAACTCGGCGCCGTGGACATCGTGATGCTGGACCTCGCCTGGTGCGGCGGCCTCACCGAGGCGCGCAAGATCGCCGCCCTCGCCGAATCCCACGCCCGCCCGCTCGCGCCGCACGACTGCACCGGCCCCGTCGCCCTCTGGGCCGGCCTTCACCTCGCCGTCCACGCCCCCACCGCGATCTTCCAGGAGGTGGTCCGCGCCACCCTCGCCACTTGGTACCGGGACCTCGTCACCGCGCTGCCCACCATCCAGGACGGCCACGTGCTGGCTCCCACCGCCCCCGGGCTCGGCTGTGCCCTCTCGCCCTCACTCCTCGCCCGCCCCGACCTGATGATACGCGAGTCCCGGATGACTTGACCCTCCCTCCTTGCAGCTGTAGGAACATATTCATCAACCTCCCGATCTGCGTCCGCCGCCGACCGCTCGTGACGGCCTCACGTCGTGCGAGCAGCTGGTAAGGAAGTAAGGAGGTAAGAATGTGCCGGGGCCGAGGTCAAAGTGCCCCGGTCTAGCGGCATCTGCTCGGCGCGTTGGGACGGTGCCCAAAGGCAGGAAGTACGGAAGAGCGTCGCACGCCACCGATCCTCCCCTTCCGTCGTTTCCATCGAAGCCGGACGGTTCGGCAAGACGAACGGGCTGACGCGCCGGGCCGCGTCTCTACGCCGCCCTGTAAACCGAAGTCTGGTTAATCCGTCTACTGCGCTGCAACATCAAGAACTTAGGTTGGACGGGGGTGCTTGTCGCACGGCAGGGCCGCGCGTATGTCCCGGACCAACCGCACAACGCGCGGCCGAGAACAGCAGGAGCGTGCGCATGGCCCTCGGGACCGACCCCTCCACGAAGCGCCGCGCCGGTGGACGAGGCAAGGACGCACCCGACCCCGGCCACAACCAGGACCTCCTGTCCAAGGCCTACCGCGACATGCTCCTCATCCGCCGCTTCGAGGAGAAGGCGGGCCAGCTTTACGGCATGGGCCTCATCGGCGGCTTCTGCCACCTCTACATCGGCCAGGAAGCAGTCGTCGTGGGCATGCAGATGACCCTGCAGGAGGGTGACCAAGTCATCACCTCCTACCGCGATCACGGGCACATGCTGGCCACCGGCATGGAGGCCCGCGGTGTCATGGCCGAGCTGACCGGCCGGATCGGCGGCTACTCCAAGGGCAAGGGCGGGAGCATGCACATGTTCTCCCGCGAGAAGGGCTTCTACGGCGGCCACGGCATCGTCGGCGCCCAGGTCGCGCTCGGCGCCGGTCTGGGCATGGCCAACTGGTACCGCAACAACGGCCAGGTCTCCCTGACCTATTTCGGGGAAGGCGCCTCGAACCAGGGACAGGTTTACGAGTCCTACAACTTCGCCGCCCTGCTGAAGCTGCCCGTCGTCTTCATCATCGAGAACAACCGCTACTCCATGGGCACGAGCGTGGAGCGCGGCTCCGCCTCCAAGGACCTCTCGAAGAATGGCTCCCCCTGGGGCATCAAGGGAGAGCAGGTGAACGGCATGGACGTCATGGCCGTGCGCGAGGCCGGGCTCCGCGCCGTGCAGGCCTGCCGGAACGGGGAGGGGCCCTACCTCCTGGAAATGCTGACCTACCGCTACCGCGGCCACTCCATGTCCGACCCGGCGAAGTACCGCACGCGGGAGGAGGTGCAGAAGATGCGTGAGCAGAACGACTGCATCGAGCTCGTCCGCAAGGCGCTGACCGAGGCCGGCGTCACCGAGGCCGACCTGAAGACGATCGACGACGAGGTGAAGGCCATCGTGCAGGACGCCGCCGACTTCGCCCAGGCGAGCCCGGAGCCGCCTGAGTCGGAACTCTGGACCGACGTGCTCCTGCCCAGCCCCATGGACGCCGACTCCGTTCGCCAGGGAGCCCGCTGACATGGGTGCCACCATCCTGATGCCCGCCCTGTCGCCCACGATGACGGAAGGCAAGCTCGCCCGCTGGCTGAAGAAGGAGGGCGAGGCGGTGAAGTCCGGCGACGTCATCGCCGAGATCGAGACCGACAAGGCCACGATGGAAGTGGAAGCCGTGGATGAGGGGACGCTGACGAAGATTCTCGTCCCCGAGGGCACCGAGGGCGTGCAGGTGAACTCTGTCATCGCCGAGCTGGATGGCGGCGCCGGCGGCGCTTCCGCCGCCCCGGCCGGCGACACCTCCACCCCCGCGAACCAGCAGGGCAGCAAGCCCGCCACGCCGCAGCAGCCCGAGAGCAACGCCACCCAGCACGGCGGCCAGGTGGGGCAGGTCGCGAAGCAGGCCGAGGATTACGGCGCCGTCGCCGCGAAGGGCACGCCGGAGCGCGAGGGCTCCGGCACGGCCGCGGCACCCCACACGCTGGAGGTCGAGCCCGAGAAGGACTGGGGCCCGACCAAGCCCATCACCGTCCGCGAAGCCCTTCGCGATGCCATGGCCATGGAGATGCGCCGCGACGGCGACGTCTTCCTGATGGGCGAGGAGGTTGCCCAGTACCAGGGCGCCTACAAGATCTCCCAGGGCCTGCTGGACGAGTTCGGGCCGAAGCGCGTCATCGACACGCCGATCACCGAGCACGGCTTCACGGGCATGGCCGTCGGCGCCGCCCTGACCGGGCTGAAGCCGATTGTCGAGTTCATGACCTTCAACTTCTCGATGCAGGCCATCGACCACATCATCAACTCGGCCGCGAAGACGCTCTACATGTCCGGCGGCCAGCTCGGCTGCCCCATCGTCTTTCGTGGGCCGAACGGCGCCGCCGCCCGCGTCGCCGCCCAGCACAGCCAGGACTACACCTCCTGGTACGCGCACGTGCCCGGTCTCAAGGTGATCGCCCCCTGGTCCGCGGCGGATGCCAAGGGGCTGCTGCGGGCCGCCATCCGTGACCCGAACCCGATCGTCTTCCTGGAGAACGAGATTCTCTACGGGCAGACCTTCGAGTGCCCGACGGACGAAGAGTTCATCCTGCCGATCGGCAAGGCGAAGGTGGAGCGGCGCGGCACCGACGTCACCATCGTCGCCTACTCCATCATGGTCGGCCTCGCGATGAAGGCGGCCGAGGAGCTGGAGGCGGCCGGCATCTCGGCCGAGGTGATCAACCTCCGCAGCATCCGCCCCCTCGACATCAACACGGTGCTCGCCTCGGTGAAGAAGACCAACCGCCTCGTGACGGTCGAGGAAGGCTGGGCCTTCGCCAATGTCGGCGCCGAGGTCGCGATCCAGGTGATCGAGGGCGCCTTCGACTACCTCGACGCGCCGCCCGTCCGCGTCGCGGGCCTGGACGTGCCGATGCCCTACGCCGCCAACCTCGAGAAGCTCGCGCTGCCCACGGTGGCGCAGGTGGTCGAGGCGGCGCGCAAGGCAACCTACAAGTAAGGGGGCGCGCACCATGGCCACGAACATCCTGATGCCCGCCCTGTCCCCCACCATGACAGAAGGGACGCTCGCCCGCTGGCTGAAGAAGGAGGGCGAGGCCGTGAAGTCCGGCGACGTCCTCGCCGAGATCGAGACCGACAAGGCCACGATGGAGTTCGAGGCCGTGGATGAGGGCATCCTCGGGAAGATTCTCGTCCCCGACGGCACCGAGGGCGTGAAGGTCAATCAGCCCATCGGCATCATGGTCGAGCAGGGCGAGGCGGTTCCCTCCGGCGACGGGGGCGGGGCCTCCGCCGCGCCGAAGACGGCGCAGGAACCGGCCCAGTCCGCCTCCGCCTCTGCGGCGCTGCAGGCGGTGAACGACGCGGGCGGCAAGGTCGCGGGCGCGGCCGAGCAGCCCGTCTCCGCGCCCCAGCCCTCCAGCCAGTCGGCGCCGGCCGCCGCACCGAGCCCGCCATCGGCCGGGGCGGGCGGGCGCATCTTCGCATCGCCGCTCGCGCGCCGTCTGGCGCAGCAGGCCGGGATCGACCTGAACGGCGTGAAGGGCTCCGGCCCCAACGGCCGCATCGTGAAATCGGACATCGAGGCGGCCCAGGCCCGCGGCCCCGCGCCCGCTGCCGCGCAGACCGCGGCCGCCCCCGCCGCCGCACCGGCTCCCGCCGCGGCGCCCGCGCCTGCCGCTCCGCCGAAGGCCCCGGCCCCCGCCATCACGGCGCCGCACAAGGCCATCCCGCACTCCACCATGCGCAAGGTCATCGCGCGCCGCCTGACGGAGTCGAAGCAGACCGTCCCGCACTTCTACGTTTCCATGGACGTGGAGCTGGACGCGCTGCTGAAGCTGCGCGCCGACCTGAACGCTCGCTCCCCGAAGGACGGACCGGGCGCCTACAAGCTTTCGGTCAACGACCTCGTCATCAAGGCCACGGCCGCGACCCTGCGGAAGCTTCCGCAGACCAACGCGAGTTGGACCGACGAGGCGGTCATCCAGTACGACGACGTGGACATCAGCATCGCCGTCTCCATCCCGGACGGGCTGATCACTCCGATCATCCGCAAGGCCGACCAGAAGGGCCTCGCCACCATCTCCAACGAGATGAAGGACCTGGCCAGCCGCGCCAAGTCCGGCAAGCTGAAACCCGAGGAGTTCCAGGGCGGCGGCTTCTCCATCTCCAACATGGGGATGTACGGCGTCACCGCCTTCTCCGCGATCATCAACCCGCCCCAGGCCGGCATCCTGGCCGTCAGCGCGGGGGAGAAGCGGCCGGTGGTGAAGAACGACGCCCTGGCGATCGCGACCGTGATGACCGTCACGCTGTCGGTGGACCACCGCGTGATCGACGGCGCGCTCGCCGCCGAATGGGTCCAGACCTTCAAGCGCATCGTCGAGGATCCGCTGAGCCTCATGCTGTGACGGCGTCCGGCCGGCAGAGGGCGAGGCATGACTGACGCCTTCACGCTGCGGGACGCCATCCCCGCCGACCTGCCGGACGTGGTCCGGCTGGTCCGGGCCCTGGCCGAGTACGAGAAGCTGCTGCACGAGGCGGTGGGCACGGAGGACGACTTCCGCGCCCTCCTCTTCGGCCCCAAGCCCTTCCTCAACGCCGTGCTGGCCGAGGTGGACGGGCGCGTGGTCGGCCAGGCGCTCTGGTTCAACAACGTGAGCACCTTCACGGGCCGGCCCGGCATCTACCTCGAGGACATCTTCGTGGAGCCGGCCCAGCGCGGCCTTGGCATCGGCCGGGCCTTCTTCCGCTATCTCGCGCAGAGAGCCATGCGCGAGGGTTGGACCAGGATCGACTGGCAGGTCCTGGATTGGAACGAGCCGTCCATCCAGTTCTACCGCAGCATCGGCGCGAAGAGCCTGGACGCTTGGAAGGGCCAGCGCCTCTCGGGCGAGGCCCTGGCCGCGATGGCCGCATAAGAAAAGGGGAGGCCAGCATGGCCGATCAGTTCGACCTCGTGGTGGTGGGCGGCGGCCCCGGCGGCTACGTGGCGGCCATCCGCGCCTCCCAGTTGAAGATGAAGGTGGCGCTGGTCGAGCGCGAGCACCTCGGCGGCATCTGCCTGAATTGGGGCTGCATCCCGACCAAGGCGCTGCTCCGCGCCTCGGAGATCAACCACCTCCTGCACACGCTCGATGCCTACGGCTTCGCGGCGGACAACATCCGCTACGACTTCGCCAAGGTGGTGAAGCGCTCCCGCGCCGTGGCCGGGCAGCTCTCGGGCGGCGTCAAAGGGCTGCTGAAGAAGCACAAGGTCACCGTCTATGACGGGCAGGGCAAGCTGGCCGGCCCCGGCAAGCTCTCCGTCACGAAGGACGGCAAGCCGGTGGCGGAGATCGCGTCGAAGAACATCATCCTCGCGACCGGCGCCCGCGCCCGTGTGCTGCCGGGCATGGAGCCGGACGGCAAGCTCATCTGGTCCTACCGCGAGGCGCTGCTGCCCGATTCCATGCCCAAGAGCCTCATCGTCATCGGCTCCGGCGCCATCGGCAGCGAGTTCGCGTCCTTCTACCTGAACATGGGCGCCCAGGTGACGCTGATCGAGGTGATGGACCGCATCCTGCCGGTCGAGGACGTGGAGATCAGCACCTTCGTCCAGAAGGCCTTCACGAAGCAGGGCATGAAGGTTCTGACCGGCGCGAAGGTCGGCCAGATCACCAAGTCCGGCAACAGCGTGACCGTCAACGTCGAGGTGAAGGGCCAAGCCCAGCAGATCACCGCGGACCGCCTGATCTCCGCCGTCGGCATCGTCGGCAATGTCGAGGACATCGGCCTCGAGGGCACGAAGATCAAAGTCGAGCGGACCCACGTCGTCACCGACCCCATGGGCCGCACGGGGGAGGAGGGCGTCTACGCCATCGGCGACCTCACCGGCGCCCCCTGGCTGGCCCACAAGGCGAGCCATGAGGGGATCATCTGCGTCGAGAACATCGCCGGCCTGCACCCCCATGAGATGGACATCGGCAACATCCCCGGCTGCACCTACTGCCGCCCGCAGGTGGCCAGCGTCGGCCTGACCGAGGCGAAGGCGAAGGAGGCGGGCCACGAGGTCCGCGTCGGCCGCTTCCCCTTCATCGGCAACGGCAAGGCCATCGCCCTGGGCGAGCCGGAGGGGCTGGTGAAGACCGTGTTCGACGCGAAGACCGGCGAGCTGCTCGGCGCCCACATGGTCGGGCCGGAGGTTACGGAGATGATCCAGGGCTACGGCATCGCCCGCACCCTGGAGTCCACCGAGGCCGAGCTGATGCACACCGTCTTCCCCCACCCCACGGTGAGCGAGACGATGCACGAGGCCGTGCTTGATGCTTACGGCCGCGTGATCCACATCTAGGGGATACCGGTGGGGCCATCCGGCCCCATCTCCCCATCCGCGCGCCGGTCCGGCGCGGAGGACCTTCTCCATGGCCACCCGAATCCTGGTGGATCACCGTTCCGGCGGCGCCGTCCCGGTCCTGGCCGCGCAGGCCGATGCCGTGGCTCCAACGGCAGACGCGGCGCCCGTCCGGGGGCCGCAGACGCCGGCGATCGCGGCTGCCGAAGCCCCGGGCCGTTCCGCCGCCGCCCTCCGCCACCCGGAGAAGGCGCATCGCCCAGATAACCCGATCAAGCGCAAGCCGGACTGGATCCGGGTGAAGGCGCCGAACCACCCCGTCTACCACGAGACCCGTGCCCTGATGCGGGACCAGAAGCTCGTCACGGTTTGCGAGGAGGCAGCCTGCCCGAACATCGGGGAGTGCTGGTCGCAGCGCCACGCGACGATGATGATCATGGGCGGGATCTGCACGCGCGCCTGCGCCTTCTGCAACATCACCACCGGCCTGCCGAACGCGCTCGACGCCGACGAGCCGCGCCGGGTCGGGGAGGCGGTGGCGACCCTCGGCCTGCGCCATGTCGTCATCACCTCGGTGGACCGGGATGACCTCAGGGACGGCGGCGCCGCCCATTTCGCGCAGACCATCGCCGCGATCCGCGCCGCCGCCCCGGCCACCACGATCGAGATCCTGACCCCCGACTTCCTCCGCAAGGACGGCGCGCTGGAGGTGGTGGTGGAAGCCCGACCGGACGTCTTCAACCACAATCTGGAGACGGTGCCGCGCCTCTACCCGACGATCCGGCCCGGCGCGCGTTACTTCCACTCCCTGCGCCTGCTGGACGAGGTGAAGCGGCTGGACCCCGGCATCTTCACCAAGTCCGGCCTCATGGTCGGCCTGGGGGAGTCCCGGTCCGAGGTGTTGCAGGTGATGGATGACATGCGCTCGGCCGAAGTCGATTTCCTGACCATCGGCCAGTACCTCCAGCCCACCGTGAAGCACGCCGCCGTGGACCGCTTCGTGGAGCCCGCCGAGTTCGAAGACTACGCGAAGATGGCGCGCGCGAAGGGCTTTCTGCTGGTCTCGGCGACCCCGCTCACCCGCTCGTCCTACCACGCGGACCGGGATTTCGCCGCCCTGCGCGCCGCGCGCGACGCCTCGCTCGGCCGCGCGCCGGCCAACGCCGCCTAAGCCCGGCCGCATGCCCACCCACGCGGAGAAGCGGCGTCTTCCCTACACGCCGGAGCAGATGTTCGACCTGGTCGCGGACGTGCACCGCTACCCCGAGTTCCTGCCCTGGTGCGTCGGCGCCCGGATCATCTCCCGCACGGACACCGAACTGGTCGCGGACATGACGATCGGCTTCAAGATGTTCCGGGAGACCTTCCGCAGCCGCGTCACGCTCGACCGGCCGGACCACCTGCACGTGGAATACCTGACCGGCCCTTTCCGCTACCTGAACAACCACTGGCGCTTCCATCCGATCCCCGGCGGGACCGAGGTGGATTTCTTCGTGGACTTCGAATTCAAGTCCCGCCTCCTCCAGGCCGTGATCGGCACGGTTTTCAACGAGGCGGTGCGCCTGATGGTCCGTGCCTTCGAGCGACGCGCCATGGCCCTCTACGGCCGCGAGCGCCCGGCGCCCCCGGCCGGGCTGACGGCGCGCCCGGCTCCCGGCTCCACCGGCACGGGCTGATCCCGGGCGCCGCCGGGGCGGCGCCCATCCCTGGCTACGCCGGCGCCAGCCGCCCGGACTCCATCCGCAGCATCCGGTCGTGGAACTCCGCCACGGCCGGCCGATGGGCGATCGAGACGATACCGGTCCCCGGCAGGCGCTCCCGCAGCATCCCGTAGAGCCGCGCCTCCGCCTCGGGGTCGAGGCTCGCCGTGGCCTCATCCAGGAAGAGCCAGTCGGGCTTGGCGACCAGGGCCCGCGCCCAGGCGACACGCTGCTGCTCCCCGCCGGACAGGCGCCGGTCCCACGCGTCCTCCTCGTCCAGCCGCGGAACCAGATGGGCCAGCCCGACCGCCTCCAGCGCCTCGACCAGCGTCTCGGTCGGCAGGCCCTCCGGCGGCATGGGATAGGCGATGGCCCGCCGCAGCGTGCCGAGGGGCAGGTACGGCCGCTGCGGCAGGAACAGCATCTTTTCCGCCTCCGGCACGGCGACACGCCCGCTCCCGAAAGGCCAGATGCCGGCCAGGGCGCGGAACAGCGTGGACTTGCCGCTGCCTGACGGGCCCGTGACGACCACCGCCTCTCCCGGCACGATCCGCAGCGACCCGTCCGCCAGCAGCACCCGTCCATCCGGCAGGCGAAGGTCCAGATTCTCCGTCGAGACCGCCCCGTCCGCGGCCGGAGCAACGGAAGGACCCTCGCCGGCATGGGCCAGGGCGCCGTCCACGGCGCGGGAGAAGCCCGCCAGGCGTTCCACGGTGGCGCGCCACTCCGTCAGGTCCCGGTAGTTGTCCACGAACCAGGATAGCGAGCCCTGCACCTGCCCGAAGGCCGTCGAGGTCTGGATGAGCCCGCCGAGTGGGATGCGCCCGGCGAAGAAGGCGGGTGCCGCCATGATGATGGGGAAGACGCTGGCGACCTGGCCGAAGCCGGCGGTGAAGAAGGTCAGGCGCTTCGTCGCGCGCATGATGTCCCACCAATTCACGATCACCTGGCCGAAGCGGCCCTGCAGGATGCGGGACTCGTCCGCCTCGCCGCGGTGAAGCGCCACGCCCTCGGCGTTGTCGCGCAGGCGGATCAGGGCGTAGCGGAAATCCGCCTCCGCCCGCTGCCGCTCGAAGTGCAGTCCGATCAGCCGACGCCCGATCAGGTGGGCCAGCCCGGTGCCCAGCAAGGAGTAAAAAAGCGCGGCCCAGACGAGGAAGCCCGGGATATCCAGCCCGAACACGGTCAGCCCGTCCGACAGGCTCCAGAGCACGGCGATGAAGGAGAGGAGAGTCACCACCGAGCTGAGCAACCCCAGCCCGAGGGTCAGGCTGTCATCCACGAAGAGGCGAATATCGTCGGCGATGCGCTGGTCCGGATTGTCCGTCGCGCGATCCGTCAGCGCGATCCGGTAGTAGGCGCGACGCGAGAGCCAGCGCGCCATGGCCTGCGTCGTCATCCCCCGCCGCCATCGGATCTGCAGCGCCTGCTGGAGGTAGAGCTTGTAGACCGCCACGACGATGAACAGCGCGGCCACGAGGCAGAATCCGGGCATGTAGCCGAAGACCGATCCGGCATCCCCGCTCTCCCGCCCGATGAACAGGAGCCCGAGGAAGGCGTCCCAGTCCTTTGCCTCCAGCGCGTTGTAGAAGGCCCGCTGCCAGTAGGTGAGGATCACGTTCATCGCGACCAGCGCGAGGTTCAGCACCACCACGACCGCCAGCAGCCCCCGGGCGGCCCAGCGCTCCTCCCCGTTCCAGAAGGGCCTGGCGAGCGACCAGGCGTCGCGCAGCGTCGTGGAGAGGGAGGACATGGTGGTCTCCGGGAGATCAGGCGCGACGGGAGGGGCGGGTAGGGACCGTCATGCCCCGCGAGCGCGAAGGCGGATGACGCCACGCAACAGGTCCAGGTCGGCCGGCTTGCCCTTGCGGAGCACGTCCAGCCGGCCCTCCCGCGCCAGGGATACGGCCGCAGCCCGGACCGGGCCCATGAGCGGACGCCAGGCGTCCGGCGCCAGGGCGCGGGCCACCTCGCTCGGGCAGAAGGTCTTGCGGGCGCCGCGCGCCCCGGCCAGGCGCAGGATTTCCGCGCGGATGGCGGCCGGCTCCGGCCGCGTCTCGTCGCTCATGTCCGAGACGTAAAGTCCGCCGCCCGACCCGTCCAGCATCGGACTGTAAAAGGAAAGGGCGGCCCCTTCCGGGGCCGCCCTCCCTGTCCGGAGTCCAGAGGGGCTGCGGGCGATCAGCGCAGGACGATCTCGACGCGGCGGTTCTGCGGCTCGCGCACGCCGTCGGCGGTCGGGACCAGCGGGCGGCTCTCGCCGAAGGCGGAGATGGAGATCGCGGAGCGCGACACGCCGTTGCGGGCGAGCTCGGCGGCAACCACCTCGGCGCGGCGCTGGGACAGGCGCTGGTTGTACTGCGGGGTGCCCGAGCGGTCGGCGTGGCCGGCCACCTCGATGCGGGTCGTCTGCGTCGAGCGGGACGCATTCGCCGCCTCGGCGATGATCTGCCGGGCGCGGTCGGTCAGGTCCGCGCGGTCCCAGTCGAAGAACACGAGGTAGGTGCGCGCGACAGTCGGCTGAGCGGCCACCACCGGCGTGGCCACCACGGCCGGGCGGGGCTGGTTGAAGGCGTAGCGCAGGCCGACGAGGACGGAGTGGTTGAAGTTCTCCACCTCGGTGTTGGTGCGCGCCACGACGCCGGCGGCCGGCACGTAGTTGGAACGGATGCTCGGATCCAGGGTGCCGAAGAAGCGGTACTCCGCCGTCACCGCAAGGCCAGGCACGGCCGCGATGTTGAAGGCGAGGCCGGCGATGCCCTGATAGGCGAAGTTGCCCTCAGACCCGACGAGGTCCAGGCGCGGACCGTTGAAGCCCTGGACCCGAACGCCCTGGTAGTTCGTCTGGGCGTAGCCGACGCCGCCGCCGAGATACGGCATGACCGGCGAGCCCGGGATGACGAAATCATACAGGACATTGGCCATGACGGCCCAGTTGCTCACATGACCGGTGGTCCGGAGCGGACGCACGAGGCCGCCGAAGCCCGAGGCGCCGTCCACGCTGTTGCGACGGTAGCTGCCCTCGACCTCCAGGCGCAGACCGTTGCCGAAGCCCCAGCCGAGGCTGCCGAGCGCGACCCAGCCCGTCTCAAACTCGATGCTGCCGTTGCCGAAGTTCGCGCGGACCGCAGCGCTGGACGAGGTCGCGTCGGAGTCCATGAGCCAGTTCGCACCGCCGGCGCCGGCGATGTAGAGGCCGGAAATCGGCTGGGCGAGCGCCGCACCCGGCAGCGCGAGGGCGCTGGCCAGAAGAGCGTGCTTCAGGAAGCGTCTTGCCATGTTTCGTTCCACTAACTTCTGGGTTGACCGCCCCACTCGCTGCCGCGGCGTCAGCTCGCGATCACCGGCAGGGCGTTAAGCCATTTTTCAGGCGTTAACGGGCTGGTCACTAACATCGCGACTGGAGTCGACTTTTTCACATCGCGCGGAGCGCTTGCGCCCGCAGATTCTCTGACACCTGGCTGTGGCAGAATGAGCACAGGCAGCCTGGTCAGAAGCCGGAACCGGGCGTCGCGAGATACGTTCTTTCCGCCGCGCTGCTGCTGCGACCGACGATCGCGTTGCGGTGGGGGAAACGCCCGAAGCGGCCAATCACCGCGCGGTGGCGCCAGGCGTAGTCGATCGTGCCGCCCGGGCGCGCATGACGTGGATCGTCTCGCATCCCCTCGAACAGCGCGACCGAGAGATTCTGGTCCGCGATATCCTCGGAGTGCTCGAACGGCAGATACAGGAAGACGCGCTCTACGGTCGTGAGGCGGAGGTCGTGACGTGCGTGGAGCACGGCGATGCGGGCGATCTCGCGCGCATGCGGATCGCTTGCAAACGCCGCAGACCTACCGCGGTGGATGTTGCGCGGAACCTGGTCGAGCAGGAGGCACAGCGCGAGCGCGCCGCGCGGCGTCTCCGCCCATCCGTCCCGCGCGCCGCGGGCGGCAGTGTCGGCCTCTGCCCCGAAACGCGCGCGCAGCGACGCGTCGAAGGCCGGGTCCACGCGGAACCAGCTCTCGCGGGAAAGGTCGGGCTCTCCGCCGAACCAGACCTCGAGCAGATCATCCGGGCCGCTCACGTCCGCGCCTCCAACGCCATGTCCAGAACCCGGGCGGAGTGCAGCGCCTCCCGGCCCGTCAGGTCGGCGATCTGGTGCCGGCAGGACGTGCCGTCCGCGACGATCAGGTCCTCCTCCGGCGCCGCCCGCACGGCGGGCGCGAGCGACGACTCTCCCATGGCCTTTGAGATCTCCACGCGGCGCGCATCGTAGCCGAAGGCACCGGCCATACCGCAGCAGGAGGACGCGATCGGCTTCACGGCCAAGCCGGGCACGCCGCGAAGCGCCTTCACCGCATCCGGAAAAGCTCCGAAGGACTTCTGATGGCAGTGGCCGTGGACATGCGCCGCCGCCGCCACGGTCTTGAGCGGAAGCGACGCCTTCTCCCGCACCAGGAATTCCGAGAGCAGCACGGCGCGGTCGGCCAGCCGGTCCGCCGCCGCGCCGGGGAGCAGCGCCTTGAACTCGTCGCGCAGCGTCAGGAGGCAGGACGGCTCCAGCCCCACCACCGGCGCGTCGCTCGCCGAAAGCGTGTCCAGCGTGCGTCGGGCCTCCGCGCGCGCCTCCTTCACCATGCCGGCCGCGAGGTAGCTCCGTCCGCAGCAGAGCGGCCGCCCGGCGGATGCGGGCGCCACCGGCCGCCATCCCGCCGCGCGCAGCACGCGCGCGGCGGCGCGCGCGTTCTCCGGTTCGAAATAGCGGTTGAAGGTGTCGGTCAGCAGGATCGCGTCGCCGCGCGCCCCGGGTGCCGCGCCGTCCAGCTCGGAATCCCGGAAGGGATCGCGGGCGAAGCGCGGGAGGTTCCGCTCCCGCGCGAAGCCCAGCGCCTTCTCCCCGACGGCCCGGGCACCCGGCACCCATTCCCGCGCATTCGCGAGCCATGGCGCGCGCGAGGCCATCGGCGCCCAGCGAGGCAGGGTGGCGATCAGGCGGTCCTTCGCGGACACGCCGTGCTTGCGGGCGCGCGCGTGCTGCGCCTCGATCTTCATGCGGGCCATGTCCACGCCGGTCGGGCATTCCCGCCGGCAGCCCTTGCAGGACACGCAGAGCGACAGCGCCTCCGCCACCTCATCGGAGGCCAGCGCATCCGGTCCCAGCTGCCCCGTCAGCGCCAGCCGAAGCGTGTTCGCGCGGCCCCGCGTCAGGTGCGCCTCGTCCCGCGTGACGCGGAAGGAGGGGCACATGACGTTCGCGTCGAACTTCCGGCAGGTGCCGTTGTTGTTGCACATCTCCACGGCGCCGAGGAAACCGGACAACGCGCCGGACGCGCTGCCCGACTGGTGCTGCGACCAGTCCAGCACGGGCGTGACCGCCGGGTCGCCGGCGTAATCCGGCGCGTAGCGGAACAGCGTCCGGTCATCCATGGCAGGCGGCCGCACCACCCGGCCAGGGTTCATCAGCCCGGTCGGGTCGAAGGCGTCCTTCACCGTCTCGAAGGCGCGGACGATGCGGTCGCCATACATCTCCCGGTGGAACTCGGAGCGGACGATGCCGTCACCGTGCTCCCCGGAATGGCTGCCCTTGTATTCGCGGACAAGGGCGAAGCACTCCTCGGCGATGGAGCGCATCCGGCGGACGTCCTCGCCGTCCTTCATGTTCAGCACGGGGCGGACATGCAGGCAGCCGACGCTCGCATGGGCGTACCAGGTGCCCTTCGTGCCGTGGCGCGCGAAAACGTCGTTCAGCCGCTCGGTGTAGTCGGCCAGGTCCTCCAGCGGCACCGCCGTGTCCTCGATGAAGGAGACCGGCTTCCCGTCCCCCTTCATGGACATCATGATATTCAGCCCGGCTTCCCGGACCTCGGCGATCGCGGCCTGGAAGCCGGAATCGACCGCGCGCACGACCTGGCCGGGATGGCCCAGGTCGCCCATCATCTCCTCCAGCCGGTCGAGGTCGCGCGCGAGCGGCCCGTCCTCCTGCCCGTGGAACTCGACGATCAGCAGGGAATCCGGCTCCCCGATCACCATCCGGTCGATCGTGCCGCGGTAGATGTCGATGGACCGGCCGAGGTCGATCATCGTCCGGTCCACCAGCTCCACCGCTTCCGGGTTGAGCGTGACGAGGTGGCGCGCAGCCTCCATGGCGTGGCGGAAGGTCGGGAACTGGCAGATGCCGAGCGCCTTGCGCGGCTTGATCGGCCAGAGCCGCAGCTCCAGCCCCGCCGAGAAGGCGAGCGTCCCCTCGCTGCCCACCAGGATGCGCGCGAGGTTCCCGCGCCCGGCCGCGCGCGCCTCCGGCGTCAGGCTCTCCAGGTCGTAGCCGCCCACGCGCCGCAGCACCTTCGGGAAGCGGGCCGCGATCTCCGCCGCCTCCGCGGCGCCGAGCGCCCGCAGCCGAGTGACGAGTTCGGCGACCGAACCCGGCACGCCCTCGCCGAGGTTGTCCGGCAGTTCCCCGAAGGCGAAGCGCTGCCCGTCCGGCAGGATCGCGTCGATGGCATGCACGTTGTCCGCCATCAGCCCGTACCGGATCGACTTGGACCCGCAGGAATTGTTCGCGGCCATCCCCCCGATCGTGCAGCGCGCCCAGGTGGAGGGGTCCACGGGGAAGAACAGCCCGTGCGGCTTCAGCGCGTCGTTCAGCGCGCCCAGCGCGATCCCCGGCTGCACGGTGGCGCGCATCCCGGCCGGCTCCACCGACACCACCTGCCGGAGGTGCTTGGAGCCATCCAGCACCAGCGCCCGGTTCACCGTTTGCCCGCACTGGCTGGTGCCGCCGCCGCGGGGCAGGACGGGGACGCCCTCCTCCCGCGCGATGGCCATGGCGGTGGCCACGTCCTCCACGGTCCGCGGCACCAGCACGCCCAGCGGCTCCACCTGATAGATGCTGGCATCGGTCGCGTAGCGGCCGCGATCGGCGGCGCCGAACAGGACCTCGCCCTCCGTGTCCCGCCTCAGGCGGGCGGCGAGGCGGCTGTCGCCGGGGGCGATGCGAGACCGGTGGATGGCGTTCATTCCGTCACTCCCATGCGCCGCAACCTAGCCAAAGGCGGCCGCCGCGTCGCATCCATAAGCCTCATCAATCCAACGCGCCGAACTCATTGGCGGATCGCGGGTCCTGGCGCTACCAGGGACGACGAAGCGGAGGAATCCCATGGCCTACTACACGTCCCGACGCGACAGCGGGCGGCACCACCTGCAGATCCCCGGCCCGACCAACGTGCCGGACCGGGTGCTGCGGGCCATGGACAACCCCACCATGGACCACCGCGGCCCCGACTTCGGCGTGCTTGGCCAGCGCGTGCTGGAGAAGCTGCGCCCCGTCTTCGGCACGGCCGAGCCGGTCATCATCTTCCCCGCCTCCGGCACCGGCGCCTGGGAAGCGGCGCTGGTGAACACCCTCTCGCCCGGCGATACCGTCCTGATGTGCGAGACCGGCTGGTTCGCCCATCTCTGGAAGGAGATGGCGGAGCGCCTGGGCCTGCGCCCCCGCCTGCTGGAGACCGACTGGCGCCGCGCCGCCGACGTGCCGGCCATCGAGGCCGCCCTCCGCGCCGACAGGGGCCACGAGATCAAGGCCGTCTGCGTCGTCCACAACGAGACCTCGACGGGCTGCACGTCCCGCATCGACGAGGTCCGCGCCGCCCTGGACGCCGCCGGCCATCCCGCGCTGCTGCTGGTGGACACGATCTCGTCGCTCGGCTCGATCGAGTACCGGCACGACGCCTGGGGCGTGGACGTGACCGTCTCCGGTTCCCAGAAGGGCCTCATGTTGCCCCCCGGCCTGTCGTTCAACGCCGTGTCGAAGAAGGCCCTGAAGGCGTCGGAGAGCGCGAAGCTGGCGAAGTCCTACTGGGACTGGAAGCCGATGCTGGCCTCCAACGCCACCGGCTACTTCCCCTACACCCCCGCCACCAACCTCCTTTACGCGCTCGACACCGCCCTCGACATGCTCGCGGAGGAGGGGCTGGCGAACGTCTTCGCCCGCCACGACCGCCACGCCGAGGCCACCCGCCGCGCCGTCCGGAGCTGGGGGCTGGAGGTCCAGTGCGAGGACCCCCGTCACTTCTCGTCCGCCCTGACCGCCGTCCGCGTGCCAGAGGGCCACTCGGCGAACGGCCTGCGCGCGGCGATCCTGGAGCGCTTCGACATGTCGCTCGGCAACGGCCTGGGGCGGCTGAACGACCGGGTGTTCCGCATCGGCCACCTCGGGGCCTTCGACGACCTGTCGCTCATCGGCACGCTCAGCGGCGTGGAGATGGGGCTGCGGATCGCGGGTGTGCCGCACAAGAGCGGTGGCGTGCAGGCGGCGATGGACCACCTCTCCGGCAACGCCTAGGGCCCGGCCCTCAGCCTTACCAGGCGGCGGAGAGGCCCGGCGGCGGCAGGTCGATCGTGGTGGCGGCCAACTCCTGCAACCGCAGGGCCCCGCCATGCTCGGGCACGAAGAGGCCGGCGGCGGCCGGGTAGGGCCGGAACGCCGAGCGGCCCGGCTCGACCCGGGCCAGGTCCACGAAGCCGATGACCACCCGCAGATGCTCGACGTGGCGGGCCGCGGCGGTGGGCGGGCGTCGCAGATAGGGGTAGCGCGGGGTCAGCGGCAGGGGCAGCCGCATCCGCCCCGTCCAGACCGCGCCCGGCTCCAGCCGCCGGGCGAGCGGCACCTCTGGCGCCTCGATGTCGCGATCCTCCGGCACCGGGACGATGAACTTGCCCACCTCCGCCCCGTCCTCCCGCGGGATGACGTAGGCGAGCTGCGGGTCCGGCACGGCGGCGCCGGAGCGCGCGACGAGCAGGAGCGCGTCCATCACCATCGCGGCGGCCGCGCGATCGTTCCCTAGCCTGTACTCGACGGTCACGCCGTCCTGGCCCGCCGAGGCGAGCTGCGTTGCGAGGCGCACGGGGTCCTCCCTAGTAGTAGGGGCGCTCGGGGTGGTCCCCGAGGCCGTTGTCGGTGAATTCGCGCCGAAGCTGGTTCTCGGTCATCGGGTCGTTCCTGTGGGGGCCGACACCGGCCGTCTGCTGCTCCTCGTTCCGCGCAGTGCGGGTGTTCCCGTCCGCTCCGGTGTAGTCCGAACTTCCGGTCTCCCGCGTCCCGTCATTGTAGTGCTTGGCATGGATGAGCTCGTGGCCGAGCCCGATGGCCGGGTCCCGCGTCATCCAGGGCTCGGTGCCCGGCGGCACGGTGGTCCGGTCCGGGTTCCAGTAGACGTCGCCGTCCGAGCCCGGGCCTGGGGTGCTGGGGTCCTTGCGGTTGGCCTTGCTCGAATCCTTGGCGCCGGCCTCGTTCCCGTCCGCCGTCTCGTGAATGGTCGTCGTGTGCGGCCCGGCATCGAGGTCCTGCAGAAGCTGAAGCCCCGTCGGCGTGGTGGCCAGCTTGGCGAGGGCAACCATGGTCTTCGCCTGGAACTCCGGCGTCCCGTCGATCTTGATGTTGGAGTCGCCCGACGCAATCCGCGCCAGCACCGCCGCGGCAGCGCCGCCAGGACCCCCGCCGCCCCCACCGCCGCCGCCTCCGCCCCCTGCGCCGTCACCGACCAGGACCGTGAAGCAGCCGACCACGACGAACCCACCATGGGAGCAGGTGTCCACCAGGATCCGCGTCTGCGGCATCTTCAGGGTGAGGACGGTGGGCGATCCCTTCATGATCACGTCGGGCGGTCCGACGCAGGTGCACATGTCGGTAATACGCGCGGCCGGCAGCCCGCCGATCAGTACCGTGGCCGCGCAGGGCCCGATGACCGGGCCGCCGACATGCGGAATGGGCGGCACGCCCGGCGTCACCATCGGGCAGATATGCATGTCGGTCAGACGGGCCGCGGGGAAGCCGACCATCCGCTCCTCCTGGGCCGGATCGTTCGTTCCGGCCGGCGATTGAAGCGACCGTGGATAGACCCGGAACGATCGCGCGAAGGTGCCGGGATTGTCGCGCCCGTCGCGCGCGGCGCATCCTCGTGCAGGTCGCGATCCGCCCTTCGAAACAGCGGCGTGGAGCGAGGAGAAGCAGGATGACCCGTCCGATCGAGGCCTGGACCTGGCCCACCCCCAACGGCCACAAGATCCACATCGCGCTGGAGGAACTCGGGCTGCCCTATACGGTGGTCCCCGTAAACATCGGCGCCGGGGAGCAGTTCAGCCCCGACTTCCTGGCGATCAACCCCAACCACCGGATTCCCGCGATCGTCGATCCGGACGGGCCCGGCGGACAACCCCTCCGCCTCTTCGAATCCGGCGCGATCCTCATCTACCTCGCGGAGAAGACCGGGCGCCTGATCCCATCGGACCCGGCGGCCCGTGCCACCTGCCTGCAGTGGTTGATGTTCCAGATGGGCGGCGTGGGCCCGATGTTCGGGCAGTACGGCCACTTCCATAACTATGCGCCGGAGACGCTGCCCTACGCCCAGCAGCGCTATGCCAACGAGGTCCGCCGCTTGCACGGCGTGCTCGACAAGCGGTTGTCCGAGGCCGAATTCCTAGCGGGCGAGTACTCCATCGCGGACATCGCCACCTTCCCATGGCTCCGCAACCCCGAGCGCCGTGGCATTGATCTTGTAGAATTTCCGAATGTCCGCCGGTGGCACGACACCATCGCCGCCCGCCCCGCGGTCCAGCGCGGCGTCGCCGTGCTCGCGGAGCGCCAGCGCCAAGGCACGATCTCAGACAAGGAGCGGGAGAACCTCTTCGGTGCTGCCCAGTTCGCGAAGCGCTGAGATGGCCGCGCTCGACCACATCGTCGTCGGGGCCGCCACCCTCTCCGCCGGCGCCGAGGCGGTGGAGCGCTGGCTCGGGGTCCGGCCGACAGGGGGAGGGACGCATGTCGGAGCGGGGACGCACAACCTGCTGCTCGGCCTCGGGCCCGAGGCTTATCTCGAGGTGATCGCGCCGGACCCGGACCAGCCGGAACCGCCGCTCCCACGCCTCTTCGGCCTCGACAGGCCGGAGGTAAGGACTGCCATCGCCGTGCGTCCGTCGCTGATCGGATGGGTGGCCCGGGCCGATTCGCTGGAGGGCCTCGCCGCCAGGCTCGGTCCCGAGCGCCTGGGATCGCCCCGCCCCATGTCCCGCGGCGGGCTATCCTGGCGGTTCGTCACGCCGCCGCCCGAGCTGTCCTTCGATGGCCTGCTGCCGCCGCTGATTGTCTGGGACGGAGAGGCCGCGGCCGGGCGCTTGCCGGATTCGGGGTGCCGACTGCTCGCGCTGGAGGCAGAGCACCCGCTAGCGTCCGAGCTCTCGGCCGCGCTGGATGAGCGCGGGCTGGGCGCGGTGCTCCGGCCGGTACAGGGTTCGCGCGCGCGGCTGGTCGCTAGGCTCGGGCTTCCGAACGGGGGAGAGGCGGTCCTCGCGAGTGGCTGACCCCGCGGGGTCTGGCCTCTCCGGTCGATGCGCGCGCAGCACAGGCCGCCACCGATGCGTCAGGCGCAAAGGAGGAGGGTTGCGAAACCCGCGCGGCGGGAACACGCTGATGGTAACTCGCGTCGGCGCTCCGGAGGCGCCACCCAACATCATGACATGGCTAACGTTGACCGGATGAACGATCAAGGGGTTGGACTGGGCTCCTTGCGTTGCGTCGCAAGAATCGGGACGACGCTGGCGGAGAAGAGCCGGCGATGACCGCACGCGTCCTGGTGGTGGACGACATCGCCGCCAACCTGAAGCTGCTCGAGGCCCGGCTGAACGCCGAGTACTACGAGGTCGCCCTGGCCAGCTCCGGGCCGGAGGCGCTGCGCCTCGCCCAGTCCTGGGGACCGGATGTCATCCTGCTCGACGTGATGATGCCGGGGATGGACGGGTACGAGGTCTGCCGCCTGCTGAAGAGCAGCCCGATGACCGTTCATATACCGGTCGTCATGATCACCGCCCTCGTCGACCAGACGGAGCGCGTGCGCGGGCTGGAGGCCGGAGCGGACGACTTCCTGTCCAAACCTGTGGATCACGCCACCCTCTTCGCCCGGCTCCGTGCCCTGCTGCGGACGAAGCAGGTGCTGGACGCCTTTCGCCTCCGCGCCGAGACGGCGAAGGACCTCGGCTTCGAACCGATGCCGGACCCGGCCCGGAGCGTCGCCGGCGCGTGCGCCCTCGTCGCCACCGAGGATGATGAGGAGGCGGTGCTCCTGACCGACATCCTCGCCCAGGACGGCATCCGGGTGGTCCGCGCGCCCGATGTGAACATCGCCTGGGAAAAACTGTCCCACGGGGATTTCGACCTCGCCCTGCTCAGCCTCTGGCTGGACGACGGGGAGGGGCTGCGGCTCGCGTCCCGCATGCGCGCCCAGGCCACGATGCGGGAGGTGCCGGTCCTGCTGGTCGCGGACGCGGACCAGCGGAACCAGGTGCTGCGCGGCTTCGACCTCGGCGCCAATGACCACGTGCTCCGCCCGGTGGACCCGAACGAGCTGCGGGCCCGGGCCCGCAACCAGGTGCGCCGCAAGCGCTACCAGGAGCGGCTGCGGGCCGACCTCCAGCGCAGCCTGGAAATGGCGGTCACCGACAGCCTGACCGGCCTTCGGAACCGTCGCTACGTCATCCGGCACCTCGACGGGCTGCTGCGCAACGGCGGCGCGACGCTGCTGCTGATCGACGTCGACCGGTTCAAATCGGTCAACGATACCTACGGCCACGCGGTCGGCGACGTCGTGCTGCAGGAGGTGGCGGACCGGCTCCGCTCCCACCTCCGCGCCGTGGACGTGGTGGCCCGCTTCGGCGGCGAGGAGTTCGTCGTCGCCATGGCCCCCCAGCCGGCGGAGGATGCCGCGCTGGTGGCGGAGCGTCTGCGGGTGGCGATCGCCGGCACGCCGGTCCGCATGGCCGAGCGGGCTCTGCCCGTGACGATCAGCATCGGCGTGGCCGTGGCCCAGCCCGAATCCTCGGTGGACCAGCTGACCGGGGCGGCCGATGCGGCGCTCTACCGGGCGAAGGCCAACGGCCGGAACCGGGTGGAAGTTGCCCAGCCGGCCGACTGGAGCGTGACGCCGGCCTGACCGGCCGTGCGGGAGGAGGAATCGTCATGACCGGTCTCGCCCGGCTGCGAGACGCTGTCCGCGGTCTGACGCGCCTCGCGGAGGCGGGCGCCGGCCAGGAGCGCTGGCTGTCCGAGGGTGCTGACCTCCTCCGGGACCTTGTCTCCGCCGATGACTGGCTTCCCGCGCCCTTCGCGGAATGCGGGCCGGGCTACCGGCAGTACCTTCTTCACTGCGATCCCCTGGAGCGCTTCTCGCTCGTCGCCTTCGTCTGGGGCCCCGGCGCATCGACGCCGGTGCACGACCATACGGTCTGGGGGCTCGTCGGCATGCTGCGGGGCGAGGAGATCTCGACGGAAATGCACCACGGCCCGCCGATGGTGCCGGGCCGCGTGGACCGTCTCCGGCCAGGGGAGGTGCTGGCGATCCGCCCGGAGGACAACGACATCCACCGCGTCGAGAACGCCCTGGCGGACCGGGCCAGCATCTCGGTCCATATCTATGGCGCGAATATCGGTGCGGTGCGCCGTCATGTCTTCGATCCGGCCACGGGCGCTCGGCGGGAATTTATCTCCGGCTACAGCAACGGGCTCGTCCCGAATTTCTGGGACCGCTCGAAGGAGCCGGCGGCGGGCGCGACGTAGGGCTCATCGTCCGCGGGGCCGCATCTCCGCGAGCCGGGGCAGGGCGGTCAGTCGCTGCTGCCGGGCTGGTCCAGGCGCACCCGAAAACGGAAAGGGCCCGCATCGCCTCCCCCTGAGGCGATGCGGGCCCTCCCGCCGTGGCGCCCGGTCTAGCCGGGCGGCCGGTCGCTCAGCGGGCGCTCTCGACGCCCAGGCCGCCGATGGCCGTGTTGATGAAGCGCAGGTGCGGGCTGGCGGGGCCTTCCGCCACCTCCTCGAAGCCGCGGCCGACGCGGGCCTGCATCACCCGGCCGCTGCCGCCCTCGGGGCGGTTGAAGATGAAGCCGTAGGTCGCGTAGGTCCGGCCGTAGTTCTCGCTGCTCAGGCCGGTCTGGACGCGGACCGCGGTCCAGTCGTTCCCCGGAGACACGTCCATCACCGAGACGTTGCGGGTCACGGTGCCGCGGCGAATGCCAGGGCCGCCCCAGTTGGAGTGGTGGATGGTGATCTCACGCGCGCTCACCTGCCGCTCCACCACCGCCACGTGCCCGGCGCGCATGCCACCGGAGGAGCGGAAGACGAGCACCGAACCGGGCTCCGGCCGGCTGCCGCGCTGGTAGAGGCCCGCGGCGTTGTTCCACCAGGTGCCGCCGTTGCCGCTCACCTGCATGCCGGTGACCATGCGCACGTAGGGCACGCAGGAGAGGCCGCCGCCGTAGGAGCGATCCACCGAGGCGTTGCCCGGCGCCGGGAGGCTGGCCAGCACGGGCTCGGACGGTTCGGCGGAGCGGCGGGCGGACTTGTGACCGGTCGGCTTCGGCTGTCGGCGCAGCTCCGGCGCGGCGAAGGCGAAGCGGGAGAAGCGGACGGGAAGGGCACGGCTTGAAGGAGCCGCCGAGCGGGCCGCCACGCGGCCGGCCGGCGCCGCCATCCGGACCGCTGGCGCGGCCGTGCGGGCCGCGGGTGCCGGGGCCGCAGCGCGCCCGGCGGACGTGTGCTTGGCCGTGCTCCGGCCACGGGTCGAAGCCTCAGCCCCGTTCCACCCGGCCGCGAGAAGGAGTCCGCACGCCGCCGCGATCGCTACTGTTGAGGCTTTTGCCATGAAATCCCCCGTAATCTGCCTGCATCCCCCGCCGGTCTTCGCCGGCTCCACGCACTTCCGTGTCGTCACGGACGTGTTATCGGGAGCAGCGAAACCCGGGCAACCGGAACCTGTGTTTCGCGCCGTAATCCGGCGTGATTTGTCGGTTGCGGCGTGCCAGACGCGACACGATCGGGACAGATTTCCTACGCTCTAGGCTTATCAGAGACTTGGGTCACAGTGTTGCGGCCCGAAAGCCACAGCGTAAGTCCGGCCGACACCGGAACGTGATGTCGGCCGAACGGAGTCGGTCAGCGGCAGGCCGTGACCATGATTTCAACGAGGTGGCGAGGATCCGCCATGTTCGCCTGCACGCAGGCGCGCACCGGGGCGCCGCCAGCCGGCAGCCAGGCGGACCAGAGCTTATTCATGGCGTCGCGGTCGCGGATGTCCTTCAGCCAGATCTGGGCCTGGAGAAGGCGGGTCTTATCGGTGCCGTGCTCCTCGAGCGCCGCATCGATCTTATCGAGGATCTGCTTCGTCTGCCCCGACACATCCTGGGACAGGTCGTCCGCGGTCAGGCCCGCGAGATAGACGAAGCCGTGATACTCCACCGAGGTGGAGAGGATCGGGCCGGTGCCCTTGCGAAGGATGCCGCTCATCGTGGAAAGCTCCGTGGCCGGAATGGCGCGGCGCTTCTAGCCTGCGCCCGGTCCGGTTGGAACCGCCGCTCCCTGGGGGGCACCGTCAGCCGCGCTCCTCTCGCGGGACCTCCAGCGCCCGGGCGATATCTTTGGCGCGGGTCGCGGCCCAGGCCACGAGCGCGACGCCGAGGCCGACCGCGGCCAGCGTCGGCCATCGCAGTCCCCAGATCTCCCCGGCCCCGCCGAGCATCAGCGCCCCGAGGGCCGGCCCGGCGCGGGAGATCATCCCCCATACCGACATGATCCGGCCGCGCATGGACGGGGCGGCGGCGGTCTGGGCGAGCACCTGCACGGAGATGCCGTGCGCCGAGCCGCAGGCGCCGAGCATCGCCGCACAGACCATGGCGAAGAGGAACTCTCCAGTCGCGACGAAGCCGGCCATGGCCACCGCCTGCGCCGCAACGGCGGCGATGGCGATCCGGGTGGTGCCCCGTAACCTTCCGCGAGAGGCGACGATCAGCCCCGCCGTCAGCGCGCCCACGGCGAAGCTGGCCGTCAGCGCGCCGAGGGACTCGGCACCGCGCCCGAAGAGCCGCTCGACATAGGGGGGCAGTATCTCCGGCACCCCTCGCAGGAGAATGGCGGCCAGCGCCGCGAAGCCGAAGAGGGGACCGAGGCCGGGGTGGCGGGCGGCGTAGGCAAGGCCCTCCACCGTCTCTGCCAGGAGGCTGGCCGTCGCCGGATGGCCGCGGCGGTGGGCGGGGTCGATCGTCAGGGCCGGCATGGTGGCCGTGGCGAGGAGATTGCCGAGAGCGTTGCAGAGCATGGCCGGCCAGACGCCCGCGATCGCGATGACGGGGCCGGCCATCCCTGGCCCGATGAAGCGGGCGACGTTGAAGAGAAGGCTGTTGGCCGCCACCGCCGAGGGCAGGTCCTCCCGCGCGACGAGGGCGGGCATGAGGGTCTGCCGAGCGGGCTGGGAGAAGGAGGCGGCGACGCCGTTCCAGGTCTCGATGGCCAGGAGCAGGCCGATGCTGATCGAGCCGGTGCCGACGAGAAGCGCCTCCAGGCCCGCCCCGAGGGCGATCGCGCCCTGGGAGAACTGGGTGAGCAGCACCCGGTCCATGCGGTCCGCCACCGCCCCCGCGACCGGGCTGCACAGCACGGCGGGGGCGAGGTCCGCGAACGCGACGGCGCCGACCCAGGCGGCGCTACCGGTCAGCTCCCAGGCCAGCCAGGCGACGGCGATGCGGTGCATCCACAGCCCCGTCCAGGCGACAAGGCTGGCAGAGAAGAAAATGCGCGCGTTGCGGGACGAGAGCGCCCGCCAGAGCGGGCCGCCGAGGCGGGAGTAGATCGGCAAGGCGGCCTACCCGGGCACCAGGGCGAGCGAGCGGCCGAGTGGTGCGAGATGAGGCCGTGTCCCGGACACCTCCCGGCCGCCCTAGCGGCGCGGTGCGCGTCCGCCCGGGGCGGGGGCCCCCGTGGGAGCTGCGGTGGCCGGCGCTTCCCGCGAGCCGCGCACGCATTCCGCCGCGATGCGGTCACGGTCATAGACCTGGGCGATCTGGTCCGTGATCACCTGCGGACCGAGGTAGTCGGTCGTGCCGATGCGGGCATTGTAGTCGTCGTGACGCATCGTCTGCCCCCGGTCGCGGTAGCGGACCACGCGGTCGGCCTCGGTCCGGCACGCGTCGGTCAGGGCGCGGGTCTCGCGCTGGGCCGCGGTCTGGGGCGGCGGGGCAGCGCAGGCGCCGAGCAGCAGCAGCACGAGGAGGGGGCGAACGGTCATGCGGGGCGGGCTCCGGCGGGGGAAGGCCCCGCGATCCGGGGGCGGGTGAGGCGGCGTCGCAGCCCCTCTTCATCGAAGCGGGCCCCGGCGTCCAGGGGGTCCACCGCCGCCGCGCGCAGCAGCGCGGGGTGCAGCAGAGTGCCGCCGCGCCCGATCTCGAAATGGTCGCGCAGCCAGGGGGCGCGGCCCATCACCTCCACAAGGGCGAGCAGGCGGAGAAGAGTCGCGATCCCCTCCGCCGTGTCGAGTCCGGTCCGGCGGTCGATCGCCTCGGCCCAGCAGCGGGCGTCGCGGTCCGCGAGGAGCAGGTCGGACGGTGCCTGCCCGGCCGCCGCGGGCGCGAAGCGGAAGCGGCGGGGCGGGCCTTCGAGGTGCGCCGACGCGGCCGCCCGCGCCGCATCCCACGCGGCCAGCAGGGCGCGTGTCGCGACCGGCGGGGTGCGCTGGGGCGGGAAGGGAATGACGTGGGCGGGGGCTTCGGCGTCGAGCACAGGGAAGAGGTTGGGACGGTTCCGCGGAAGATCAGGGCTTGACGCCCGGTCCCCGGCTGCGCGGAGGATCGCGCATGACCGAACTCCCGGGCCGCCCCACCGCCGACCTGCTGGCCGACCTGCGGGCGGGTCGGCTCACCCCTGGTGCGCTGGCCGAGGCCTGTCTCGACCGCGTCACGGCGCGGGAGGGCGTGGTCCGCGCCTTCGCCGAAATGGACGAGGGGCACTGGCGGGTGGGGGCCGCGCGCGCCGCGGCGGACTCCCCGCTCGCCGGATTGCCGGTCGGGGTGAAGGACGTGCTGGATACGGCGGACCTGCCGACCGGATACGGATCGCCGATCTGGACGGGGCACCGCCCCCGGGCGGACGCGGCCTGCGTGGCCCTGGCGCGCGCCGCCGGCGGGGTGGTGGCGGGCAAGACCGTCACCACGGAGTTCGCCACCCGCATCCCCGGCGCGACGACGAACCCGCACGATCCCTCGCGAACGCCCGGCGGGTCCTCCCAGGGTTCGGCGGCAGGGGTGGCAGCCGGCTTCTTCCCCATGGCCTTCGGGACTCAGACGGCCGGGTCCATCATCCGGCCCGCCGCCTTCTGCGGCGTCGTCGGCTTTAAGCCGAGCCACGGGCTGATCCACCGCGGCGGCATGCGCATGATGAGCGAGACATTGGACACGATCGGCGCCATCGGACGGGACGTCCTCGCCTGCGCGCTGCTCGCGGGGGCCTGCGCGGGGCAGGACTGGGCGGCCGGGCTGGACCGGTCGGTCCCGGCGCCCCGGATCGCCTTCATCCCCGGGCCGGCGGAGTCGGTGCTGGAGGAGTCGACGCGGGCGCTGCTGGACCGGGCGGCGGAGGCGCTGTCCCGCGCCGGCGCGACGGTGCGTCGCGCGACGCTGCCCCCGGCGGTGCTCGCCGCCGTGGCGGCGCATCCCGTGGTGATGCAGGGCGAGACGCGCCACGCGCTCGCCTGGGAACTCTCGGCGGCACCCGAGGGCCTATCGGACACACTGCGGGAGCGGATGGCCTGGGCCGCGGGCCTGCCGCGGGATGCGCTGCCCGCGGCGCGGCAGACCCTGTCCCTGGCGCGTGACGCCTTCGCGGACTTCATGGCCGACCACGACCTGGTCCTGACCGCCAGCGCGCCGGGCGAGGCGCCGGTGGGTCTGGCCGCGACCGGCGATCCCGCCTGCAACCTGCTCTGGACCGCGCTGCACGCGCCCTGCGTGACGCTCCCGGCCGGGCGGGGGCCAAACGGGATGCCGCTCGGGGTGCAACTGGTCGGGGCGGTCGGGAGCGACGCGGCGACGCTTGCCCGGTCGGCCTGGGCCGCCACCGCGCTGGGGTGACGCGCGCCGGGCGTCCTAAGTCTTCGGCAGCAGGCCGTTGAGCTCCGTCGTCTCGTTGAACACCTCGGGCAGGACCTTCCCGTTCTCGTCCGTCGCGTTCAGGTAGCGCTTCCCCTGCCACTCGGTGAACGGGATCTGGGGCGGGATGTAGCGGCGGAACTTGCCGTCGAAGGAGCCGAGGAAGGCGACGATCTGGTTGTTGTTGGCCAGGCGCTTGTCCTGCTCGCTGAAGTCGGGATCGCCGTGCAGCGTCGCCCCGCCCCCGCCATCCGCCTCGGCGGTCGGGTGGGTGTGGAAGAAGGCGACGGGCAACGTTCCCTCCGGGCAGCCGCAATTCGGCTCCTCCAGGCCGACATCCACGCTCGTCGCCGTGCCCGACCGGAGCGGCGTGGCCGAGAGGTGCCCGGAGTGCTTGCCCCGGCAGATCACCGCGCCATGTTCCGTCTTCGGGTCCCGCAGGGACTTGGGCAGCGCCTTGACCAGTTCGGCGCGCGCGAAGTTCTCGAGCTTCATCTCGTCGGTCACCGCGGCCTTCGGCTGGCCTGCGGCGCGGTGATGCGCGCCGGGCACCGGCACCTTCGGCAGGCGGACCTTCGGCGGCTTGCCCATCCCGATGCTCCCTCGTTCTCCGGACGGCAGGATAGGATTCGGGTGGGCGGTGCCGGCAAGGCCGCGGGCACGGCCGGATTGTCGCGTGTCTGTCGTCGCCGCGCTTCATCGCAGCGCCGTCGGGCGCGTTCACGCATCACACGGCGCGCGGTGCTTCCGCGCGCGGGGGGTGTCGGCGCATCCGTCCTGCCGGTCTGGCCCTCGGCGCGCATCGGGCGCAGGGTCGGCGCGACGACGGGCATGGGGTGACGGCATGAAGGTCCTGGTACTCGGCAGCGGCGTGATCGGCGTGACGGCGGCCTGGTACCTGACGCGCCTCGGGCACGAGGTGACCGTGCTGGACCGGCAGCCCGAGGCCGGGCTGGAGACGAGCTTCGCCAATGCCGGCCAGCTCTCCTACGGCTACTCCTCGCCCTGGGCAGGGCCGGGCGTGCCGATGAAGGCGGTGAAGTGGCTGCTGATGCACCACCGCCCCTTCGTCTTCTGGCCACAGCCGGAGCCGCTGATGTGGGGCTGGCTGGCGCGCATGGCGATGAACTGCACGGAGCGCGCCTATCGCCGCAACAAGGCGCGCATGGTCCGCATCGCCGAGTACAGCCGCGTCGCACTCGGCGAGCTGCGGGCGGAGACGGGCATCCAGTTCGACCATGGCGCGGGCGGGACGCTGCAGCTCTTCCGCACGCAGAAGCAGCTCGACCATGTCGGCGGCGACACGGCCGTGCTGGACGAGTACGGCGTCGCCTATTCCGTGCTGGACCCCGCCGGCTGCGTCGCGGCGGAGCCCGCGCTGGCCCGCGTGCGGGAGAAGTTCGTGGGCGGGCTGCGGCTGCCCGCGGACGAGACCGGCGATGCCTTTCTGTTCACGCAGCGTCTGGCGGCGATGGCGGCGGAGCGCGGCGTGATCTTCCACCAGGGGATCACGGTCACCGGCCTGCGGGAGGAAGGGGGGCGGATCGAGTCGGTCGAGACGGAGGCCGGGCGCTTCACGGCCGATGCCTATATCGCCTCCCTCGGCAGCCATACGCCGGCGCTGCTGCGGCCGCTGGGCCTGCATCTGCCCGTTCAGCCGGTGAAAGGGTACTCGCTCACCCTGCCCGTCACGAATCCCGAGGCGGCGCCGGTCTCCACCGTCATGGACGAGACCTACAAGATCGCCATCACGCGGCTGGGCGACCGCATCCGGGTCGGCGGCACGGCGGAGATCGCCGGCTTCTCCGACAGCCTCCGCCGCCCGCGCCGGGAGACGCTGGAGCACTCGGTCGGCGATCTCTTTCCCGAGGGTGGCGACATCCCGGCCGCGAAGTTCTGGACCGGGCTGCGGCCGATGACGCCGGACGGCACGCCGATCATTGGGCCGACGCGGTTACCGAACCTTTTCACCAACACGGGGCACGGCACGCTGGGCTGGACGATGGCCTGCGGTTCCGGTCGGCTGATCGCGGACCTCGTGTCCGGCCGGGCACCGGAGATCGACGCCTCCGACCTGTCCCTCTCGCGTTATGGATGAGGCGGCCGCTGCGCCGTGCCCGGTCCCCGGCTTGCCGGACGGCGACGGGAGGGTGACACCCACGCTGGCGGCCCTGCGGGTGTCGCCCGCGTGATGGGGGCCGGAACCGGCGCATTCACAGGGGCGGGAATCGACAGCATCCTGCGCCGCGCAGGACATTCCCACTTCAGGAGTAAAGCATGGCCCAAAGCCCGACGGGCGCGACTGCCGGACGCACCGATTCCGTGATGCTGGCCGAGATCGTCCACCACCTCTCGCAACTGGTTGAGGAGCAGCGGCGGGCGAACGCGCTTCTGGAGCGGTTGGTGCAGGCGATGGCGGCGCAGCGGCCGTCCGGGCGGTAAAGCATGCGAGCCCGGCGTTCCCGTCCCGCCAACGATTGGGGCGGCTTCCGTGTGTCCGGGCGCGGAGGCTCGGCGATGTCACGGATGCGGCGCTACGGGCCCCCTTGGGAGGACAGCGCCGGCCTGACCGGCGCCGCCTCCCTTGAACCGCGACGGCGCCCGACGACATCCCGTGGCCGGAGCGGAGCGTCCGGGTGGACTGGCGCAAGATCCTCGACGCGGGAGGGTGGAGCCGTCTGCCCATCCCGTGCTAGTTTCGTGAAATCCACAAATCCACGGAGGAATGACGCATGACTCTGCAACTCGGGCAGATTGCCCCGGATTTCGAGGCGGACACGACGCAGGGCCGGATCCGCTTCCATGAATGGCTGGGCAGTTCCTGGGCCGTGCTGTTCAGCCACCCGAAGGACTACACCCCGGTCTGCACGACGGAGCTCGGCTACACCGCCAAGCTGAAGCCGGAATTCGACCGCCGCGGCGTGAAGGTGATCGGCCTTTCGGTGGACACGCTGGACCGGCACGAGGGCTGGAACCGCGACATCGAGGAGACGCAGGGCACTGCCGTCAACTTCCCGATGATCTCGGACCCCGACAAGCACGTCGCGAACCTCTACGGGATGATCCATCCGGAGGCCGACGCGGCGGTGACGGTCCGCACGGTCTACGTGATCGACCCGAACAAGAAGATCCGGCTGATGCTGGTGTATCCGCCCAGCACGGGCCGCAACTTCGACGAGATCCTGCGGGTGATCGACAGCCTGCAGACCACCGACAAGCACAAGGTCGCCACCCCCGTGAACTGGCGCCCGGGCGAGCGCGCGATCGTGCTGGCCAGCATGTCGGACGACGACGCGAAGAAGCAGTTCCCGCAGGGCTTCACGACCGAGAAGCCCTATCTTCGCTGGGTTGACCATCTGGAGTGGACCTGACCCCATGCCCGGTGTCGCATCCGATTTCTGGGAGGCCGTCGGCAACACGCCGCTGATCCGGCTGCGCCGCGCCTCCGAGAGGACGGGCTGCGAGATCCTGGGCAAGGCGGAGTTCATGAACCCGGGCGGCTCGGTCAAAGACCGGGCCGCCCTGGGCATCCTGGGTGATGCCGTGAAGCGGGGCCAACTCACCCCGTTCCAGCCGGGCACGGTGGTGGAGGGGACGGCGGGGAACACCGGCATCGGCATCGCGCTGGCCGCGAACGCCCGTGGCTGGAAGTCCGTCATCGTGGTGCCGGAGACGCAGAGCCGGGAGAAGCTCGCCTTCCTGCGGATGATCGGGGCGGACCTGCGGCTGGTGAAGCCGGCGCCGCTCTCCTCGCCCGATCACTATGTGAACTATTCCCGCCGCCTTGCGGAGGAGATGGGCGCGGTCTGGGCCAACCAGTTCGGCAACCTGGCGAATGCCGCCGCGCATGAGGCGACGACGGGGCCGGAGATTTGGGAGCAGACCGGGGGCAAGGTGGATGCCTTCACCTGCGCCTGCGGCACGGGCGGGACCCTGCACGGCGTGGCGGCGGCGCTGAAGTCGCGGAAGCCCGGCGTCCGGATCGTCCTGGCGGACCCCTATGGCAGCGGCATGGCCTCCTGGGTGAAGACCGGAGAGGTGAAGGCCGAGGGCAACTCCATCACCGAGGGGATCGGCCAGGCGTCCAAGGTGCCGGGCAACTTGGAGGGCGCGCCGATCGACGATGCGCTGCGCGTCTCGGACGAGGAGGCGCTGGAGCAGGTCTACTCCCTGCTGATCGACGAGGGGCTGAGCGTCGGCGGCTCCGCGGGGATCAACGTCGCGGCGGCGATCCGCGTGGCGGAGGGGCTTGGACCGGGGCACACGGTGGTGACGATCCTCTGCGACGGCGGGGCGCGCTACCAGTCGAAGCTCTTCAACCCGGAGTTCCTGAGGGAGAAAGGACTGCCGACGCCGCCCTGGATGGGGTGATGATCCGGGCGCCCGATGGCCGGGGTCGGCGATCGGGCGTCAGGAGGCCGGGGTGACGGTTTTGCCGCCGCGGCGTGGTGGGGAAGATCGAAGCGATCCTTCACACGCTCAAATCGCCTTTCGATTCCCAACCCCCTTCGTGCGACGACTGCTTGATGCAGATACCGGCGTCTTCGAGCGTGCCGTCCCGCCGAATGATCACGAAGCTCGCGATCGCACCGCCCCGGTGAATCACGAGATCCGGGCCGATCCGTTCTTCCACGATGGACGTTCCCCCACCCCCCAGAACCTTGAGCGCCACGATGAGGCCCCCTACTCCGAGAGCCTCCCACAGCGTCTCGCCTTCCAGGGCCCGTGATAGCAGGACCGCATCCCCGGCATTCGCGGGGGCCGAACCAAGCTTGTCCAGAAGAGTCGCGTAGTCCTTGATCGCGTCGGCAAGTCGCGCCCTGGTAGCGATCAGCGGCTCCTTCTTCGCGTCCAGCGATTGCGGCGGCCCACCCGCCGCGACCTGTGCGTCCTCCTTGGGCGTGTCCGGTGCTTTCTCGGCCAGGCGCCTGTCCAGCCGTGCCATCAGGCCAGAGGCCTTGTTCTCAACTGCATGAAGTGCCGCCAGACGCTTGAGCAAGGGGCTCTCGGTCGCGTTCATCGCTCGGACCGCCAGACTTGTCGTCGTGAGGACCGTGCACTCGGGCGTTATCAAGGCCCGGAGCTTCCCGGCGACCGCAGCGACGAGCGCGGCCGCATCCGGGTTGACCACGCTGTGCGTGATCTTGGTTTCGGTGCGGAACAGCGTGCCGACCGCGAGCGCCGCCGAAACCGCCGCGCCGGCCAACCCGGCTGCCCCTGCGAAGGACTTCAGATGGGCGTCGACGATCGGGTCAAGCACTCCGCTGGCCGCCTCGACCGCTCCGTTAAGGTTGTCCTCCACCAGCTTGATGGCAGCATCCACATTCCGGTGCGCGCTGAAGCTCGGGATCTCGTCCGAGGTCTGCAGCATCACCCCCGGGGTCTCGGGTACGGACTTGCCTTCGGTCTTCTCGTCGCTCTTCGTCTGGATTCTCTCCTTGATCTTTTGCGAGATGTGCTGAGCGACAGCACCGAGGGAGCGATAGGCTAGAACCGTCCCCTCGATTGAATCGCCCTTGACCTCGCGGCTATCCTTCAGCTTCCCGACGGCGTCAGCCGTCAGAGCGCCGAGTGCAGCCTTCAGAATGGCCGCGACCGACGAGTCATCTGCTGCGGCTGCTCCGGCCTGGGCCTTTTCCTCGGCCATCGTCGAACCCCGTTCCCTCAGTGGAACATACGGCCGGACAGCCCCTGATTGCACGCCTTATCTGTTGCTCAACCGGAAAGGTAGGGCGCGGCTGTCCGCCGCGCGCCGTGCTCAGCCCGCCTTCGCCTCCCGACGCCGGGCGTGCAGCACGAACTCGGTGTAGCCGTTCGGCTGCGCCGCGCCCTCGAACACCAGGTCGCACGCGGCGCGGAAGGCCACGCCGTTGAAGTCCGGGGCCATCGGCCGGTAGGCCGGATCGCCGGCGTTCTGCTGGTCCACGACCGTGGCCATGCGCCGCATCGTCTCCTCCACCTGCTCGCGCGAGACGATGGAGTGCCGAAGCCAGTTGGCGATGTGCTGGGCGGAGATGCGAAGCGTCGCGCGGTCCTCCATCAGCCCGACATCGTGAATGTCGGGCACCTTGGAGCAGCCGACGCCCTGGTCGATCCAGCGGACGACGTAGCCGAGGATGCCCTGGGCGTTGTTGTCGAGCTCCGATTGGACCTCGTCGGGCGACCAGTTCGTGTTCTCGGCCAGCGGGACCGTCAGTAGGTCGGACAGATTGGCACGCCGCCCGCCAGTGGCCAGCTCCTCCTGCCGACCCGCGACATCCACCTGATGGTAATGCAGCGCGTGAAGCGTCGCGGCGGTCGGGGAGGGGACCCAGGCGGTGTTCGCGCCCGCGCGGGGATGCCCAATCTTCTGCTCCAGCATGGCGGCCATGTTGTCCGGCGCCGCCCACATGCCCTTGCCGATCTGCGCCCGCCCGCGCAGCCCGGCGGCGAGGCCCACATCCACGTTGTTGTCCTCATAGGCCGCGATCCAGGCGGCCTTGCGCATGTCGTTCTTCCGAACGACCGCCCCCGCCTCCATCGCGGTGTGGATCTCGTCGCCCGTGCGGTCGAGGAAGCCCGTGTTGATGAAGACCACTCGCTCGGCGGCCATCGCAATGCAGTTGGCGAGGTTGACGGAGGTCCGCCGCTCCTCGTCCATGATGCCCATCTTGAGGGTGTTCCGCACCATCCCCAGCGCGTTTTCGACCTGGGCGAAGAGCACGCCGGCCCAGGCCACCTCGGCCGGGCCGTGCATCTTGGGCTTCACGATGTAGACGCTGCCCTTGCGGCTGTTCATCCGCTTGCCGTGAGGCCCGATGTCGTGCAGCGCGATCAGGGAGGTGACATAGGCGTCGAGGATCGTCTCCGCCGTCTCCGCCCCGTCCAGGGTGACGGCGTCCGTCATCATGTGGTGGCCGACATTGCGGACCAGCATGACCGACCGGCCCGCGAGGGTGAGGCGGTCGCCCTCCGGCTTGTGGAAGTGACGGTCGGGGTTGAGCCGCCGCTCCATCACCTGTCCGCCCTTGTCGAAGCTGGCGGCGAGGTCGCCCCGCATCAGGCCGAGCCAGTTGCGATACACGCCGACCTTGTCCTCCGCATCCACGGCCGCGACGGAGTCCTCGCAGTCCATGATCGTGGTCAGGGCGGATTCGAGCACCACGTCGGACACGCCGGCCGGGTCGGTCTTGCCGATCGGGTGGTCGCGGTTGATCCGGATCTCCAGGTGCAGGCCATTGTTCACCAGCAGGAAGCCGGTTGGGTTCGCGGCGTCGCCGGTGAAGCCGCGGAACCCGAAGGGGTCGCGCAGCCCCGTCTCCCGGCCGCCCTTCAGCGCGACGCGGAGGGCGCCGCCGGTCAGCCGATAGCCCTCCGCATCCGCGTGGCTGCCCTCGGCCAGCGGCGCCGCCTGATCCAGTACCTGCCGGGCCCGCGCGATCACCTGCGCACCGCGCGCGGGGTCGTAGCCCGGCTTGCGCTCGCCCGGGATCGCATCCGTGCCGTAGAGCGCGTCGTACAGGCTGCCCCATCGGGCATTCGCCGCATTCAGCGCGTAGCGCGCGTTGTTCACGGGCACGACGAGCTGCGGGCCGGCCATGGTCGCGATCTCGTCGTCCACGTTCTCGGTCGTCACCTGGAACGGGGCCGGCGGGTCCAGCAGGTAGCCGATGCCGCGCAGGAACGCCTCGTAGGTCTCGACGTCCACGGGCCGGGCGGGGTTGGCGCGGTGCCAGGCGTCGATCCGCTCCTGCAGCCGGTCGCGATCGGCGAGCAGCGAGGCGTTGCGCGGGCCGAGGTCCCGCAGCGTGGCCTCCATCGCCGCCCAGAAGCGGGCGGGGTCGACGCCTGTGCCGGGGATCGCCTCTTCCTCGATGAAGCGGCGCAGCACCGGCGCGACCACCATCCCCGAACCCTGCGTGCCGGCCATCCCGCGTCCTCCTCGTGTAACGGGGCCAGATAAGCCGGCTTGCGGGCCGCGGTAAACCGGCCCGCCCTTGCCGCCGGGCCGCTCCGGCGCAAGGCTCCCGCGCCCTTATCCGCGAGTGCCCCATGACCGACGCCCTTCCAGACCTCGCCGGCTACGTTCCCCCGACGCACGACACCCAGCACTGGACCGTGCGCAAGCCGGGCGCCTCGGGCCGGGGCGGGATCGTCGCTTCCCAGTCCCGTGCAGCCGCCGAGGCCGGCGTGTCCGTCCTGGAGGCCGGTGGCAACGCGGCCGATGCCGCGGTGGCCGCCGCCTTCGCCCTTGCTACGGTGGAGCCCTGGAACAGCGGCCTCGGGGGCATCGGCTTCGCGATGGTCCACCGGCCCGGCCAGCCCGCCCAGGTCGTGGACTTCGGGCCGGTGGCTCCGGCGGGGGTGGACCCGTCCGCCTATCCGCTGACCGGCCGGATGAAGCAGGACCTCTTCGCCTGGCCGGAGGTGAAGGGGGACGTCAACATCCACGGCCCGCTCTCCTTCGTGATCCCATCCTCCGTGGCGGGCTACGACCTCCTGCGGGAGCGGTTCGGGACGGGGATGCCGGTGCGGGACCTGCTGGCGCCCGCCGTGGCGCTGGCGAAGCGCGGCCTGCCGCAGGACTGGTACACCACGCTGAAGATCGCGAACTCGGCGAAGGTCCTGCGCCTCTATGACGAGAGCGCGCGCATCTACCTGCCCGACGGGCTGCCGCCCGTGCCGCCTTACCAGGGCAGCCCGGGCTTCTTCCGCCAGGGCCGCCTGCCCGAGACGCTGGAGCGGCTTCGGGACGCCGGCCTGCGCGACTTCTACGAGGGGGGCGTCGCCGCCGAGCTGGTGAAGGACTTCCAGGCGATGGGAAGCGTCATCAACGCTGCGGACCTTTCCGGCTGCCGCGCGGCCGCGCGCGATGCCGTCACCATTCCCTGGCGCGGCGCCTTCCTGCTGAACACGCCGGGGGGGCTGACCGCGGCCCCGACCCTGGCCGCCGTGGTGGCGGAGATGGACCGCGTCGCCGCGTCGGGAGCCCCTGACGCGGCGTGGTACCGGGGCCTCGCACGCGCCATGCGGGCCGCCTATTCGGACCGGCTGAAGGGCCTCGGTGCCGCGAAGGAGACGTCCGAGACCTGCACCACCCACCTGACCGTCTGCGACAAGGACGGGATGATGGTGTCCGTCACCACGACGCTCCTTTCCTCCATGGGGAGCCGCGTCGTGCTGCCGGGGACGGGCGTGCTGATGAACAACGGCATGATGTGGTTCGATCCGCAGCCCGGCAGCGCCAACGCGATCCGCCCTGGCGCCCGGCCGCTCTGCAACATGTGCCCGGTCATCGTCAGCGGGACGGACGGGACCACGCCCTTCCTGGCCGGCGGGGCCTCGGGCGGGCGGCGCATCCTCGCGAGCGTCTATCAGATGCTCGCCTACCAGCTCGACTTCGGCATGGACCCGGAGATGGCGGCCCATACGCCGCGCATCGACGTCTCCGGCCCGGATGGCGCCTCGGCCGACCGTCGCCTGCCGGACGATGTGATCGGGGGCCTCGCGCAGGACGGCGAGCTGGAGGTGGTGGAGCACTCCGTCATCCCGGTGAACTTCGCCTGCCCGAATTTCATCCGCTCCGAGAACGGGATGCAGACCGGCATCACCGACGTCCTCTCCCCCTGGTCCGCGGCGCTCGCGGCCCGGGCCTGAAGCCTCCACCCGGCGCCGATCTTGGGCGCCGGGACCGCGCGGGGTAGCGTCCGGCCCGCAGGGGGCGCCGATGACGATGACGATGCCGGAGGAGATCCTCCTCCTCACGCTGGACGAGGCGGGCCGTCCGGTCGGCGTGCCCGCGCCCGCCGTGGATCTGGCCGTCGCCGGCGCCGTGCTCATGGAGCTCGCGCTCGCCGGCCGCGTGGACAGCGATCCGGACCGCCTCTACCTCGCCGCCCCGAGCCCGCTCGGCGACCCGATGCTGGACGACGTGCTCGCCCGCATCGCCAGCCGCACGCCGCCGAGCGACAGCCGCTGGTGGATGGAGCACCTGTCCAAGGATGCCGCCCGCTTCCGACGTGCCTTCCTGGACCGGCTGGTGGTGCGCGGCGTGCTGCGACGGGTCGAGGGAAAGGTCTTCTGGGTCCTGCCCGACCGCCGCTATCCGATGATCAACGGGGCGGAGGTGCAGGAGGTCCGGTCCCGGCTCCGCGCCGTGCTCCTCGGCGGGGAGATCCCGGATTCACGGGACGCGCTGATGATCGGCCTGTGCCGCGCGACGGGCCTGATCACCCTCATCCTCTCGGAGGCCGAGGCGCGGGAGGCCGCCGGCCGCGTGGAGGCGGTGGTCGGGCTGGAAGAGCTGAACCGCTCCCTCTCGGCCGCCACGCGGGACCTCTACGCCTCCATGACCGCCTACGGCGCGTCGCCCTGAGGGGCGCGCGCCGTCCGGCGCCGTCTCAGGCCGCCGCGTTCTCCTTGCACCAGCGCGCCACCTCCTCATGGGTGCCGAACCACACCGCGCCCTTGCCCTTCATGTAGTCCACCAGCCGCTCCAGCAGCGCGATGCGGCTGCGGTGCCCGATGACGTGGGGGTGCATGGTCAGCAGGAACAGCCCGCCCTCCTTCCAGGCGCCCTCGAACTCCTCCCGGAAGATCTCCTCCACGCCCGAGGGCGGGGTGTGCGGGCGGATGCCGCCGAAGCGCAGCATCGTCATGTAGGGGGCGTCGTCCCGGATCCATTCCGGCGGCAGCTCGACGATGCCGGTGGGCTGGCCGTCCATCGTCAGCTCGTACGGCTCATCATCCGCCATCAGGGAGGAGTCGTAGAGCAGCCCCATTTCCTTGATGATGCCGAGCGTGTCCGGGGAGAAATCCCAGGAGGCCGTGCGGATGCCCACGGGCCGCCGGCCCGAGACCTTCTCCAGCGTGTCCGCCGCCCGCATGGTCAGCTCCCGCTCCACGCCGGGGGGCAGCGCGGTGTTCGCCTCGTGGATCCAGGAGTGGATGCCGATCTCGTGCCCCTCGTCGGCGACCTCCCGCACCTCCCGCGGGTGCAGCAGGGCAGAGACGGCGGGGTAGTAGAAGCTCGCCTTGATGTCGTTCCGGCGCAACAGGTCGCGGATGCGCGGCACGCCCCTCCGGTTGCCGTACTGCCCCTGGCTGATCCGCATCGGGCTGGTGTCGGCGTCGCGCAGCGGGATGGTCTCATGGTCCGCGTCGAAGGACAGGGCGACGGCGCAGCGCGCCCCGCCCGGCCAGGCCTTCGGCGCGAGGGACCGGCCGGCGCGTGCGCGCTCGACCAGCCCGCGCCAGGTCTCCTCGGGCCATTCCCAGGGCTTCAAGCCTGCATTCTCCGCCATCGCGCCGCTCCTCTTGCGGCGGACAGGTTCGTCCAGCGGCGTGCCCGCGTGAAGGGGCGGACCGCGTCAGTTCGGCATGGAGACGTTGCCGAAGTCGGCCTGCACCCGCGCCGACCAGGCGGCGAGGTCCATCATGTTCGGGAAGCCGCTGACGGTCGGCCCCTCGAACCGGAAGGTCCGGTTGCCGCCGCCGAACTGGGTGTTCACGCCGGCCGTGACCGGAACGCCCCAGGTCTGCGCCAGCCGCCGCACCAGCGCCTTGCCCTGCGCCCCGCCGCCGACCTCGCAGCCCAGGAGCTGGACCGCGCCGAAGCCGGTGAACCGGTCGCGAATGAGCATGAGGGCCGGCACGCTCTCCTCGAAGCGCTCCAGGGAGATGGAGGCCATGTGGGGTGCCCCGTAGATCTCCCCGCCCGTCACGTTCTGCATGCCCTTGTTCCCGTGCCCGTGGATCCGCAGCAGGGCAAGCTTTCCCGGCCGCGCGCGGGCGGCGATCTGCTGCATCGCGTACTGAAGGCCGTTGGACTGCCCGTACACGATGATCGGCGTCCCGCCCGCCTGGGTGATGTCCCGCGCCTCGAGCGTGACGAGGGACGGATCGGTCCCGTCCACCAGATCCACGGTCTGGAAGCCGCTGATCTGCATCATGTTGTTCCAGGTGTTCGGCCCGATGATCCCGTCGCCGCCCAGCGGGGGATGCGCCTTCTGGTAGGCCGAGGTCGCCGCCTTCGTCCTCGGTCCGAAGCGGCCGTCGGCGGTGATCGCCGCGCCGGGGCGATGCCGCCGGAGCAGGATCTGTCCGGTCGTCACGCTCGGCAGCGCGTCCCCGACGGTGAAGAAGACGAATCCCATGGCACTCGTGTCTCCGCTGACGCTCGTTGGCGTGCCGGAGGGTTAGTCAATCCTCATGGGTCTGTGCGACCTCGCAATTGTCGCGGCCGTCGCGGGCCCGTCCTCACCACGGTCCATCTCGCCGGGCGGGCCCGGGCCGGCATTCCCCGGTCCGCGGTCCGGGCGCATCCTGGCCCGGACCTGCCACCGGACCCATGATGACCGAGACCGATCCCGCGCAGATGAGCGCGGAAACCCTGCTCGCCCTCTACGCCCGCCGCGCCCTCTCTCCGCTGGAGGCCCTGCGCGCCGTCACCGAGCGGATCGCCCGCCTCAACCCCGGCATCAATGCCTTCGCGGTGATGAACCCGAACGCCCTCCGCCAGGCCGGGGAGAGCGCGGCGCGCTGGGCCGCCGGCCGGCCCATCGGCCCGCTGGACGGCGTGCCCTGCACGGTGAAGGACCTGCTGCACATGCAGGGCCTGCCTACCCGCCGCGGCAGCCGCACCACCGACCCCGCGCCGCAGTCCGAGGACGCGCCGGCCGTGATCGGCCTGAAATCCGCCGGCGCGGTGATCATCGGCAAGACCACCACGACGGAGTTCGGCTGGAAGACGCCGGGCGACTGTCCCTTGCATGGCATCACCCGCAACCCCTGGGACCCGCGCCGCACGACGGGCGGTTCCTCCTCCGGGGCCGGCGCCGCCGCGGCGGCCGGCTTCGGCGCGCTGCACATCGGCACCGATGCCGGCGGCTCCATCCGCATCCCCGCGGCGTATTGCGGCGTCGTCGGCCTGAAGCCGAGTTACGGCCGGGTGCCGCAATGGCCGCACGGCGCCTTCTCCGCCGTGGCCGTGGCCGGGCCGATGACTCGCAGCGTGCGGGATGCGGCGCTGATGCTCTCGGCCCTGGCGCGCGCCGACGTGCGGGACCCGCTCTGCCTGCCGGACGACCCGCGCGACTGGCGCGCCGGCATCGAGGAGGGCGTGCGCGGGATGCGGATCGCTCTCGTTCGCCGCTGGGGCTTCGACCCGCCGCTGGACGCGGAGGGCGAGTCCGCCCTGCAGCGCGCGGCAGAGATCCTGCGGGCGGAGGGCGCGAGCGTGGAGGAGGCCGATCCGGAGCTGCCCGACACCCGCCATATCTTCGGCCGCGTCTGGGGTGTCGCGCTGTCCCGGCTCGTCGCCACCACGCCGGAGGACCGGCGCGACGCGCTGGACGACGGCCTCGCCGAGGTCGCACGGCGGGAGGGCGGCATGTCCGCGGTGGATTTCCTCGGCGCCGAGGCGATGCGGGTGGAGGCGGCGCACCGGATGGGACTCTTCCACCAGCGCTACGACCTCGTCCTCACCGCCTCCACCCCGACGGCCGCCTTCGCCGCGGACCAGCCGACCCTCCGGCCGACCGAGGCGCTGTGGCGGGACTGGGCGCCCTGGACCTTCGCGCAGAACCTCACGCGGCAGCCCGCCATCACCCTGCCCGCCGGCCTGGACGAGGAGGGGATGCCGCGCGGCGTGCAGATCGTGGCGGCTCAGGGCCGGGACGACCTCTGCCTGCGCGGGGCCCGCGCGCTGGAGCGCGTCCTCGCGATGCCCGACACCCCGCGCGAACCGCCGGCCTGACGGAACGGACCGGCAACCGGGGGTTGCCCCGGGCGCGCGGCCATGCGCCGATGGGGGTCCAGGGGAGAAATGCATGCGACTCGTCACCTTCCGCGACGGCCGGGGCCCACGGATCGGGATCCTCTCCGCGTCCGGTGAGGTGCTGGACGCCGCGGCGGCCGACCCTTCCCTGCCGATCACGATGCTGGAGGTGATCGCCGGGGGCGATGCGGTGCTGGACCGCCTGCGCGCCGTGGCGGCGAAGGCGCCGGTCGTCCAGGGTGCGGCTCTCCTCGCGCCCATCCCCCGGCCCGCGAAGAACATTTTCTGCGTCGGCAAGAACTACCATGAGCACGCGAAGGAGTTCGCCGGCTCGGGATTCGATGCCACCGCGAAGGAGGTGGTGCCCGAGGCGCCGGTGGTGTTCAGCAAGCCGCCGACCGCCGTCTCCGCGCCCGGTGACGAGATTCCCGCCGCCCTCGATCCCACCAACTCCGTGGACTACGAGGGCGAGCTGGCGGTCATCATCGGGGAGAAGGGGCGCGGCATCCCGAGGGCCGCCGCGCTCTCGCACGTCTTCGGCTACACCATCGTCAACGACGTCACGGCCCGTACGACCCAGCACCGGCACCGCCAGTGGCTGCTCGGCAAGGGCATCGACGGGTTCTGCCCCATGGGCCCGGCCATCGTCACGGCCGACGAGGTGTCTGACCCGACCGCGCTGCGGCTGCGCACCTGGGTGAACGGCGAGCTGCGGCAGGACGCACCCGTCGCCGATCTGATCTTCGATATCCCGACCCTGATCGAGACGATCTCCGCGGCGATCACGCTGGAGCCCGGCGACGTCATCGCCACGGGCACCCCGGCCGGGGTCGGCATCGGCTTCAAGCCGCCCCGCTTCCTCACCGCCGGGGACGTGGTCCGCATCGAGGTGGAGGGCATCGGCGTACTGGAGAACCCGGTCGGTTAGGGAGGGGAGAGCATGACCTTCACACGCCGCGCCGCGCTCGGCGCCGCCGCAGGCCTGCCGCTCGCCCGGGCCACGGGCGCGCAGGAGGCACCCTATCCCAACCGCCCCGTGACCATGGTCGTCGCCTTTCCGCCCGGCGGGCAGGCGGACGTGGTCGGACGCCCCGTCGCCGCGACGCTGGAGAAGATCTGGCGCGTGCCCGTCCCGATCCAGAACCGCGGCGGCGCGGCGGGGGAGATCGGCAACGCCCACGTCGCCCGCTCCGCGCCGGATGGCTACACGCTGCTGATGGCGCTCTCCTCCATGCCGCTGCTGCCGGAGGCCGCGCGGATCAACAACCGCACCCCCGCCTACGAGACGAGCCAGCTCCTGCCGATCACGCTTTTCAGCGCCGATCCGACGGTGCTGGTGGTGCCGGCCTCCAGCCCGATCCGCAGCATCGAGGAGTTTATCGCCGATGCCCGGCGGCGCCCGACCGGCGTGTCCTACTCCTCCGCCGGGACCTATTCCGCCCTGCACATGCCCATGGCGATGCTCGCCTTGGCGGCGGGACTGGACCTGCTCCACGTGCCGTTCCAGGGCGGCGGGCCGGCGCTGACCGCGCTGCTGGCGGGGCAGGTGAACTGCCTGGCCTCCGGCCCCGGCCCGATCGCCCAGCACGTCCGCAGCGGCGCGCTCCGCCCGCTCGCCACCTGGGGCCGCAGCCGGCTGGTCGGCTTCGAGGACGTGCCGACCCTCATCGAGAAGGGCTACCACGAGGCCGAGTACTACATCTGGACCGGTCTCTTCGCCCCGGCCTACACGCCCTCCACGGTGCAGGACCGCATCCGCGCCGCGTGCCGTGAGGTGGTGGAGGACGCTGATTTTCGCCGCGTGATGATCACCGGCGGCAACACGCTCGATCACCGCGACGGAGAGGCTTTCCAGCGCTTCTACGAGGAGGACGCGGCGCGCCTCGTCCGCGCGGTGCAGCGCCTGGGCCGGCTGGAATAGCCCGCCCTCCGGCCTCCTGCGGATCGAGGCCGTCTGGGCGGGAACCGAACTGGGCCAGCGCGTCCGACGCGCCGGCCCGCAAGGTGAAGCAGACGATCCGGATCAGCTGAGCCGGAAACTCTCCATATCGTTGAAGCTGATCGTCTCTCCGCCGACGGTCAGCGCCCCGCTGAAGGGCACGATCTGGCCCTGGGGGTTGGTCGCGAAGACGGCGCCGTCTGACCGCTGCAGCAGCGACAGGCTCGGGTCGTAGAACTGAAGGCCGGCCTGCAGCTGCTCGAAGCTGACATTCGGGAGGTGCAGCTGGTCGGTGCCGTCCTGGCCCTGGAACTGGTCGTTCCCGTCCCCCGGCGACCAGACGAAGGTGTCGTTGCCCGAGCCGCCCTCCATGTAGTCCGCCGCGCGATCCTGCTGGCCGCCGTAGAGCAGGTCATTGCCCTCCTGCCCGAAAAGCTGGTCGGAGCCGCCGCCGCCGCTGATGGAGTCGTGGCCGGCGCCGCCCTGGGCCTGGTCGTTCCCCGCGCCGGTGAAGAGGGTGTCGTCGCCATCCTGCCCGAAGACGAGGTCGTTGCCGCTGCCCGAGTCCACGTAGTCGTTGCCCGCGCCGGCCTGCACCTGATCGTCGCCGCCGCTGGTGAAGACGGTGTCGTTTCCGCCCTGGGCGATGACGAGGTCGGCGTCGTTCCCCGTCTGGATGGTCTCGCTTGCGTCGGTGCCCGGGACGTAGGCGCCGCCGGTCACCTTCGCCAGCTCGGCCGGGCTCAGGGGACGCGTGGTGGTGGACATCTCGAAACGCTCCTTTTGTCTCGCGTTGCAATGACGGAACCATAGTCGGCCGTGGCGGGCGGCGGCCATGAGGTTGCCGCTATGGTTCCAATAGGCGACGCCGGTGTGTCCGCCGCGCATCCCGGTCATGCGGCACCGGCGACGAGCCGGCGGGAGAACTGGGCCAAGCGGGCCGCGCCCGTCGTCTCAAGGGGCCACGCCGCGCCGGCTTGACGGCCGCGGCCCGATGGAGGACCGCTCGGTTCATCGCAGGGGAGCCGACCGCATGAACGCCGCGACCGCCGAAGCCGCCATCACCGCCTGGATCGCCACACAGGGCGAGGCGATGCTCGGGGAGCTCAAGGCCATGGTGAACACCGATGGCGGCTCCTACGACAAGGCGGGCGTGGACGCGGTCGGCGCCCAGGTCCGCGCCTTCATGGAGCGCCACGCGATCCCGGTAGAGACCGTCCGTGGCGAGCGCTTCGGCGATTGCCTGCGCGCCACCGTCGCGGGCGGCGACGCCACCGCATCCGGCAATGCGCGCCAGAACATCGTCCTGATGGGCCACCGCGACACCGTCTTCCCGAAGGGCGAGCCGGAGCGCCGTCCCTTCCGGATCGAGGATGGCCGCGCCTACGGGCCCGGCGTGGCCGACATGAAGGCGGGGCTGGTGATGAACATGTTCGTCCTCGCCGCCTTCGCGAAGCATGGCGGGGCTCCCGGCCCGCTCGTCGGTCTCTTCACCGGGGATGAGGAGATCGGCTCTCCCGAAGGCCGCGCGGTGATCGAGGCGGAGGCCCGCCGCGCCCGCGTCGTTTACAACTCCGAGCCTGGCCGCCCGTCCGGCGGCATCGTGACGGGACGCAAGGGTGGCGTCTTCTCCGTGGTGGACATCGAGGGCCGCGCTGCCCATTCCGGCGGAAACTTCGAGGCCGGGATCAGCGCGATCGGCGAGATGGCCGCGAAGATCACCGCGATCCACGCCCTGACGGACCTGCAGCGCGGGATCACGCTGAATGTCGGCCTCGTCAGCGGCGGGCAGAGCGTGAACACCGTGGCTCCCAGCGCCCAGATGCAGATCGACCTCCGCTACGTGGAGCCCGCGGATCGCGAGGAGATCATGGGCAAGATCCATGACATCGTCGCGCGTTCCTCCGTGCCCGGCACGAAGGCGACGCTGACCATTCGCGGGGAGTTCCTGCCCCTCACGCAGTCTCCCGCGGCCGCCCGCCTGTTCGAGGGCTACCGCGCCGCGGCGTCCGAGTCCGGGCTGGAGATCAAGGGCGAGTTCTCCGGCGGCTGCGCGGATAGCGGCTTCACGGCGGCGGTGGGCGCTCCGACGCTGTGCGCCGTCGGCCCGGTCGGCGGCAAGGCGCACAGCCCGGAGGAATACCTGGAGGTCGCCACCCTCGTTCCCCGCGCCCAGGCTCTCGCCCGCGCGATTCTGCGGCTGGAGGGGACGGGGCTCTGACCCCGGCGAGCGTCGGATCGGAGTCGGGGCGAGGGTGACTTGGGGGAGAGCGAGGATTCTTTCCCACGCCGCCTCGCTCAACCTCGTCCTTCTGCGCTGCCGCAGAGGGCGCTCAGGCGCGGCCCGCCGGCTCCCCGAGGCCGCGCTCCGTCGTCCCCAGCGCATCCGCCAGCCGTGCATTGGCGCTGCCGGGCCGCGCGGCCTTCGGCTGGTCGGGCGAGGGACTCCAGCCCGTCAGCGTGAGGAGCCGCAGCACGGCCGGCACGCTGCCCTCGGACCCCGAGGGAAGCATCGCGAGCGCCGCGGGGAAGAGGGCACGGGGCGGGGTGCGCGGATCCCGTGCCAGCACGGCGTTCGTCTCGCCCGCGGCCTGCAGGTCGCGCAGCAGCGCGAGCGGCGTGCGGTAGAGCAGCGAGATCTCTTCCAGGTCGGCGACTGGCAGGGCGAATCCGGCGCGCTGCAGCAGCCCGGCGCCGTCCCGGAGCTCCGGGAAGGGGGAGACGCGCGGGGCGGTGCCGCCGCGGAGCTCCGCCTCCGCCGCGGCGAGGGATTCGCGCAGGGGTTGGAGCGTGCCGAGGGCTGGCAGGGTGGCGATGAACAGCCCGTCCGGCGCCAGGGCATGTCGGATCTGCAGGAGCGCGCCGGGCAGGTCGTTCACCCAGTGAAGGCAGAGATTCGCCACGACGAGGTCGAAGCTGCCGGGTGCGAAGGGAAGCCACTCCTCGTCGGCGGCCAGGGCGAGGCCGCCCGCCGCCGCGGCCTGCCGGGGCGAGAGGTCCATCGAGATCACCGACTCGATCCCGCGTGCGGCGAGGACGGGCGCGACATGGCCGCGGCCGCCGATCTCCAGCGCACGATGGAAGCGGCGGGTCGTGTCGTCGAGGCGGTCCAGCAGACGGGCGGCGGCCGCGTCCAACACCGGGGCGATGCGGTGCTGGGTCGCGGCCGACCGCTCGCGGCGGCGGCGCAGCAGGGGCCGGTCGAAGATCAGGTGCGGAGCCTGGGTCATCGCCGCGATATGCGGGCGCGGGGAGGGGCCTGCCAGGGGCGGGCGCGTTGCGGCGAGGCGCCATGACGAGCCGCTGGAAAGAGGCATGGCGGTGTCGCCGGCTGCCTTCCGTCCGAAAAGGCGGCTAGACCGGACCTGTGATGCCCTTCGCCGCCGCCCGACCCTGGCTCGCGCGCCTGGCCGGCCGCGCGCCGGATCTGCGGCGGGCGGTGGAGCTGGCGCAGGCCGCCGGCGGACTGGCACAAGCTGCGGCCGGTGGCGTCCTGGACGCGCTGCTGCCGCCCACCTGCCTCGCCTGCGATGCGTCGGTGCTGGAGCAGGGGACCGTTTGCGCCGCCTGCTTCCGGGGCATGCATCTGCTCGGAGCGCCGATGTGCGACCGCTGCGGGGTGCCTTTCGAGCATGCGGGACAGGGGGAGCGGCAGGGCGGCGCGCTGCTCTGCCCGGGCTGCGTCGCGGCGCCGCCGGCGTTCGACGCGGCGCGCGCGGCCTTCGCCTATAGCGACGTGATCGGGCGGGTGATCCTGCCCATGAAGCACGCCGACCGGCCGGATCTGGCGCGGCACCTCGCGCGGCACATGGCCTCTGCCGGGGCCGGCCTGCTAGCGCGGGCGGAACTGATCGTGCCGGTCCCGCTGCATCGCTGGCGGCTCTGGACGCGGCAGTACAATCAGGCGGCGCTGCTCGCGCGGCATCTCGGGCGGGCGGCGGGGCGGCCCGTCCTGCCGGATGCGCTGCGGCGCGTGCGGGCGACACGCCCGCTGGGGGGGCTCTCGGCGGCCGGCCGGGCGGTGGCGGTGGAGGGCGCCTTCGTCATCGCGCGGCGGGCGATTCACCGCGTCGCGGGGCGGCGCGTGCTGCTCGTGGACGATGTGCTGACCAGCGGGGCCACGGCGGGGGCGTGCGCCCGCGTCCTGCTGCGCGCGGGCGCCTCGGCGGTGGACGTGCTGGCGGCGGCGCGGGTGCCGGATCCGCGGCTTCAGCCCCTGGCCGCCGGCCGCGCCCGATCAGAGGGGTGAACCCCGGCGCCGCACGGCCCGCGGACCGAGACAGGTGGCGCAACGGGCTTGACGGCGGGTCCGGCCGAACCGAGATCGGGCGCCATGCCCAAGGTCGAGATCTACACCACCCCCTTCTGCCCCTATTGCGCGCGCGCCAAGGCGTTGCTGGAGCGCAAGGGCGTGGCCTTCGAGGAGATCGATGCGCCGCACGGGTCGGAGGCCCGCCGCGCCGCGATCTCCCGCTCCGGCGGACGGACGACCGTGCCCCAGATCTTCATCGCCGACCGGGCGATCGGCGGATCGGACGACCTGCACGCGCTGGAACGCGCGGGAAAGCTCGATCCGATGCTGGCCGCCTGACCCGCGCGGCGCGCGGCGGCCGGCAAGCCCTTGATGCCGCGCGGCGGACCCTGGCACTCCTGTCATCGGAGTGCCAAATAAGGGGTCCGATGTCCGCACACCCGTTCCTCCGATGATCCACTACCAGTTGCAGTGCAGCCGGGCGCACGGCTTCGACGGCTGGTACAAGGACAGCGCCGCCTTCGAGAAGCTGGTGGCCGCCGGCCTGGTGGAGTGCCCAATCTGCGGCGACACGAAGGCCCGCCGGGCGTTGATGGCGCCGGCGATCGGCAAGGGCGCCGTGGAGGTCCCGGCCGTGGTGCCGAACCCGGCGCCCCCGGCCCCCGCCGCGCCGGCGGAGATGCCGCAGGGCCCGATTCCCGCGCAGATGATGGCCGTGCTCCAGCGGATCCGCGCCGAGGTGGAGAAGAACTGCGACGCGGTCGGCGATCGCTTCGCCGAGGAGGCCCGGCGGATGCACCGGGGCGAGACCGACCGTCGCGGCATCTACGGCCAGGCGACCGAGGCCGAGGCCGAGGCGCTTCGGGACGAAGGGATCGAGATCGGGCGGATTCCCTGGGTGCCGCGGGCCGATGGCTGAGCCGTGAGCCGCCTGCTCGTCTCGGTGACGGCGAGCGAGCGGCCCGACCTCCTGGCTCTTCAGCTCCGGAATTACGACTGGGCCCTGGGGCCCGGGGTCACGCACATCATCCATGTCGCGCGGAAGGGGCGTGACGCCTTCCTGGCCGGCCTCGACGCCGACCCCGGGATCGTGCTGAACCCGCGATCGGCCGAGACGGTCGTATCGAACAACTTCCTCGGCCATGTGAGCAACTTCCGGCACGCCGTGGCGGAGGGCATCCCGTTCGATCGCTTCTACATGCACACGGCCAACGATCTGCTGGTCCGGCCGGGCCTGCCCGCTGCCATGGCGGGACAGGATGTCGGGCTGGGTCGGCCCGTCCTGATCCGCTCGATCTCGAAGGACTACTGGCGGGAGATGGTCCTGACCGATGAGCGGCTGCTGGCCCATTCCCGCCGCCACGGGATCGAGGGCGGCGTCCTGAAGGCCCATACGGACGGCGCCTTCTTCCCGAGGGAGGTCTTCGCCGCCATCCTCGACGACATCTTCCGCGACATGCCGGAGGAGGCGCTCTCCCCGACCGCGACGCGCTATCCGCCGCAGGAGTACTGGCTGGCTTGCGTCCTGGATTCGCTGGTCCGGTCGGCCGGCCTGCGGTGGGGGCGGAACGCGATCTTGGTGCTCGAGCGGACCCGCGGGCGGGGCGAGCCCGTCACGGCCGAGGAGGTCCGAGCCGTCCATGTGGGCCGGGCGGCCGAGGTCGTGAAGACCTTCCTGCCGGAATCCGTCTACGGCCTGAAGTACTTTTCGCCTGATCCGGGCCATCCTGCCCGGGCGGCGGTCGCGGCGATCATGGCCGGCCAGGACGGGGTCTGCGGCGCTTGATCCGCCGCCCGAGCGGCGCTCAGCTGTCCCGCACCGCCGCCGCGATGTAGTTCACCGCGACGTCCCGGCTCTCCCGCCAGCCGCCGGTCAGGGGTGAGGACACCATGCCCGCGATGTCCGTGACCCGGAGGCCTGCCCGGCGGAGGCCCGTGCCCAGCTCGGCGGGTGTGACGAACATGCGCCAGTCATGCGTGCCGCGGGGCAGGAGGCGCAGCAGGTACTCGGCGCCGAGCTTCGCGAAGAGAAAGCTGCGCGGGGTGCGGTTGAGGGTGGAGAGGAAGACCATGCCGCCCGGCCTGACCAGCCGGGCGAGGGCGGCGAGGAAGGCGTCCCGGTCGGCGACATGCTCGATCACCTCGAGCGCGGTGACGGCGTCGTAGGGTCCGGCCTCGTCCTCCGGACGGGACTGGCGATAGGCGATGTCCAGGCCGCCGGCCGCCGCATGAGCACGGGCGGCGGCGAGGGCATCGCCGGCCATGTCAATGCCGGTGACACGGGCGCCGCGCCGGGCGAGGGCCTCCGCGGCCAAGCCGGCACCGCAGCCGACGTCCAGCACCGAAAGGCCGGTCAGGTCGCCGCCCTGACCTTGATGAAGCTGACGGAGGCGCTCCGCGATCCAGCCGGTCCGCAGCGGGTTCATGGCGTGGAGCGGGGCCATGGGGCCGCGCGGGTCCCACCAGCGCGCCGCTAGGGCGTCGAATTTCGCCACCTCGCCGGTCAGGACGGTGGTCGTCATCGTTCCGGAATCCCCCAGGTTGCCCCGCCGCCCCGCCGCCGGTATCTGTGCCGCCCCGCGGCGGGGCGCAACCCGCGCGCCCCCTTTCCGGCAGTTGCTCGACACCCCTGATGGCCCGCATCGTGATGAAGTTCGGCGGCACCTCCGTCGCCGACCTCGACCGCATCCGCAACGTCGCCAACCGCGTGAAGCGGGAGGTGGAGGCCGGGCATGAGGTGGCCGTCGTTGTCTCCGCCATGTCCGGCGTGACCAATCAGCTGGTGAAGTGGTGCACCGACCTCTCGCCGCTGCACGACGCGCGGGAATACGACACGGTGGTCGCCACCGGGGAGCAGGTGACGACCGGGCTGCTGGCCATCGCGCTGCAGACGATCGGGGTGGACGCGCGCTCCTGGCAGGGCTGGCAGGTGCCGATCCGGACGGATGCCGCCCATGGCAAGGCGCGGATCGAGAGCATCGACGGCACGTTGCTGATCGAGCGGATGGGGCAGGGGCAGGTGCCGATCATCGCGGGCTTCCAGGGCGTGGAGCCCGGGCGGAACCGGATCGCGACGCTCGGGCGCGGCGGATCGGACCTGTCGGCGGTCGCCATCGCGGCGGCGGTGCGGGCAGATCGCTGCGACATCTATACGGACGTGGACGGGATCTACACGACCGATCCGCGCATCGTGCCGCGGGCCCGCAAGCTGGCCGCCGTGGCCTATGAGGAGATGCTGGAACTCGCGAGCGTGGGGGCGAAGGTCCTTCAGACGCGCTCGGTCGAGCTGGCGATGAAGCAGAAGGTGCGGGTGCAGGTCTTGTCCTCCTTCGAGGACAAGCCCGGGTCGCTCGTGGTGGACGAGGACGAGATCGTGGAACAGCCGCTGGTGACGGGGGTCGCGTACAGTCGCGACGAGGCGAAGGTGACGCTGCGCCGGGTGCCGGACAAGCCCGGCATCGCCGCCACCGTCTTCGGGCCGCTGGCGGACGCGAACGTGAACGTGGACATGATCGTCCAGAACCTCGGCTCTGACGGCACCACGGACATGACCTTCACCGTGGGCAAGACGGACCTGCCGCGGGCGAAGGAGGTGCTGGAGAAGGCGCGCGCGGAGATCGGCTGGGAGGCGATCCTGGCCGACCCGGAGGTGACGAAGATCTCCATCGTCGGCATCGGGATGCGCAGCCACGCGGGCGTGGCGGCGATGATGTTCAAGACGCTGGCGGAGAAGGGGATCAACATCCAGGTCATCTCCACCTCCGAGATCAAGACGAGCGTGCTGGTCGGCGTGGAGTACACGGAGCTCGCGGTGCGCGCGTTGCACACGGCCTACGGGCTGGACGGGCCGGGCTGACCGGCATGGACCTGCCCGCGATCCCGCCCGCCCAGGGGGCGACCCCGACGAGCTCGCGCCCCGACGCGGTGGGCGCGGCAGCAGGGGCTGCCGGCCCGGCGGACGCGGCGGCGCGGACGGCGCTGGCGCGGCTGATGGAGCGCGGGGCGGCCTTCTTCGGCAGCCGGGTCGCCATCATGGGGGGCGCCATGTCCTGGATCAGCGAGCGGCACCTCGTCGCCGCCCTGTCCGAGGCCGGGGCCTTCGGGGTCATCGCCTGCGGGGCGATGGAGCCTCCTCGGCTGGCCGAGGAGATCGCGGCGACCCAGGCGCTGACCGCCCGGCCCTTCGGCGTGAACCTGATCACCATGCACCCGCGCCTGGCGGAGCTGGTGGAGGTTTGCCTGGCGGCGAGGGTCGGGCACATCGTGTTTGCCGGCGGCATCCCGCCGACCTCGGCGATCAAGCGGGCGAAGGAAGGCGGGGCGAGGGTCGTCTGCTTCGCGCCCGCGCTGGCGCTGGCGAAGAAGCTCGTGCGTTCGGGAGCGGACGCCCTGGTGATCGAGGGATCGGAGGCCGGCGGGCATATCGGGCCCGTCTCCCTGAACGTGCTGGCGCAGGAGATCCTGCCGGCCATGGCGCGGGAGGTGCCGGTCTTCGTGGCGGGCGGGATCGGGCGCGGCGAGGCCCTGCTCTCCTACCTGGAGATGGGGGCGGCCGGGGCGCAGCTCGGGACGCGCTTCGTGTGCGCGACGGAGTGCATCGCCCATCCCCGGTTCAAGCAGGCCTTCATCCGCGGCGCGGCGCGGGACGCCCTTCCGACGGTGCAGTTGGACGAACGCTTCCCGGTGATCCCGGTCAGGGCGCTTCAGAACGAGGGCACGCGCCGCTTCCTGGAGCATCAGGCCGAGGTGATCCGGCGCCACCAGTCCGGCGAACTCGACAAGGCGGCCGCCCAGCTCGACATCGAGCACTTCTGGGCCGGCGCCCTCCGGCGGGCGGTGATCGACGGCGATGTCGAGCAGGGATCGCTGATGGCGGGCCAGAGCGTGGGAATGGTCACCCGCGAGCAGCCGGTGGCCGAGATCCTCGCGGAGCTGATGGATCAGGCCGCCGCGGCGCTGGCCGCCCGGGCGGGAACACAGTCCGCGGTGCAACCCGGCGCGTGAGCCGAGCGCTCCTTCACCGGCCTTCCGCCCCCGCGCGGGGCGGGCTAGGTCTTTCCCCGGCCCTGGCAGCATGAAGCGGCCCCGCACCTCCAGCATGATGAAGCCCGAGATGATGTCGGCCGAAGCCGCCCGCGTGGGCGAGGAGCTGCGCGACGCGCGGCTGGCGGTGGGCGTGACGCTGGACGAGGTGGCGGACCGCCTGCGGATCAACCGTCGCTACCTGGCGGCCCTGGAGGAAGGGCGGACGAAGGATCTGCCCGGCCCGGCCTATGCGCTGGGTTTCGTACGGACCTATGCCCGCGCGCTCGGGCTGGACTCGGACGAGCTCGCGCGCCGCTACCGGGACACCGGGGCGGTGACCGCCAAGGGAAAGGCGGACCTCGTCTTCCCTGAGCCGGTGCCGGAGCGCGGGATGCCGGCCGGGGTCGTGATCCTGCTGGGCGCGGTCATCATGGTCGGGGCCTATGTGGCCTGGTGGAACTGGAGCGGGGCGGGCAACCGCACCGTGGACGCCGTGCCGAACCCGCCCCCGCGGATCGAGCAGGCGGCGCGGGACGCCTCAGTCCCCGGGCCGTTGCCGGACACGGCCCCCGTGCTCCCGCCCACGCTGGGTGCGGCGACACCGGGCGCCGGGGCCGGGCGGCCCGGCGTGACGCCGCCACCACCGGGGGCTCCGGCCCAGCCGGCCGGGTCGCGGCCGGTGCCCCCTGTTGCGCAGGCGCTGCCGCCGGCGCCGTCCCCCAGCACCGCGGTGGCCCCCTCACCGGGCGGGACCGTCCCGGCCCCCGCTGCCCCGACGGCTCCCGCGGCCCCGGCTGCCCCGGCGCCGGCACCGGCCGCCGCGACCGGACCCTCGGCCGACGCGCCGAGCCGGGTGACGCTACGCGCCTCCGAGGAGGCGTGGGTGCAGGTCCGGGAGCGAAGCACGGGCCGCGTGATCCTGAACCGCGTGCTGCGGTCCGGCGAGAGCTACGCGATCCCGCCGCAGGAAGGGCTGGTCTTCTCGACCGGGCGGGCCCAGGGGCTTGAGGTCGTGGTGGACGGGCAGCCGACCGGAATCTTCACCGGTCGGGTCGGCGTCGTCCGGGACGTCGCGGTGAACCCAGAGGCGCTGAAGGCGGCCCGCCCCGCCGCCGGGGGCGCGGCGCCCGCTCCGGCCCCGGCGCGCTAGGGTGCAGAAAAACCCGGCGGCACTCGCCGGGTTCATGACGGCGGGATGATGGCGGAGGGCCCGAAGCGACGCCGGCCTTGGCCGGGATCGGGCCGCCTGCCATATCAAGGCCGATCGTGACCGAGGGGTCCTGATGTCCTATCGCCCGTACCAGCAGATCGAGCGGCGCAAGTCGCGGCTGATCCATGTGGGCCGTGTTCCCGTGGGCGGCGATTCGCCCATCACTGTCCAGACGATGACGAACACGCCGACGGAGGACGCCGCCGCCACCATCGCCCAGATCCGCCGCGCGGAGCTGGCGGGGGTGGACATCGTCCGCGTGTCCTGCCCGACCGAGGAGGCGACCGCCGCCCTGGCCGAGATCGTGCGGGAGGTGAACGTCCCGATCGTCGCGGACATCCACTTCCATTACAAACGCGCCATCGAGGCGGCGAAGGCCGGCGCGGCCTGCCTGCGGATCAACCCCGGCAACATCGGCTCCGCGGAGCGAGTGAAGGAGGTGGTCAAGGCCGCGCGCGACCATGGCTGCTCCATCCGCATCGGGGTGAACGCCGGCAGCCTGGAGAAGCACCTGCTGGAGAAATACGGAGAGCCGAACCCGGAGGCGCTGGTCGAGAGCGCGCTCTGGCACGCGGATCATCTGCTGCAGAACGGCTTCGACGAGTTCAAGATCAGCGTGAAGGCGAGCGACGTCTTCCTGGCGGTCGCGGCCTATACCCAGCTGGCCGAGGTCTGCGACCACCCCCTCCACATCGGCATCACCGAGGCGGGCGGGAAGCGCACCGGTACGGTGAAGTCGGCGATCGGGCTGGGGAACCTTCTCTGGGCGGGGATCGGGGACACGGTGCGCGTGTCGCTGAGCGCCGAGCCGGAGGAGGAGGTGCTGGTCGGCTGGGAGCTGCTGAAGTCGCTGGGGCTGCGGCACCGGGGGGTGAAGATCATCTCCTGCCCGTCCTGCGCGCGGCAGGGCTTCGACGTGATCCGGACGGTGGAGAAGCTGGAGGACCGGCTGGCGCATATCGCCGTGCCGATCAGCCTTTCCATCATCGGCTGCGTGGTGAACGGGCCGGGGGAGGCGCTGATGACCGACCTCGGCCTGACCGGCGGCGGGGCGGGCACCCACATGGTCTATTCGGCGGGGAAGACGAGCCACACCACCCGGACCGAGGAGATGGTCGACCATATCGTCGAGCTGGTCGAGGCGCGGGCGGCGGCCATCACCCGGGCGAACGAGGCGGCGAAGGCGGCCGAGGCCGTGCCGCAGGCGGCGGAGTAGACGGCGATGAGCGAGCCGAGCGAGCACCCGGTGCTGGGCGCGCTGGACCAGGCCCTGCTGGACCTGCTGGAGGAGTTCGAGGAAGGCCATGGCGAGCTGGAGCCGGCCGTCGAGGCCCGGTTCGAGCGGGCGAAGGAGCTGATGCGCCGGGCGATCGAGGCGCTGCGCGGGGAGGGGGAGTAGGGACAAGCCGGGGCGGCGGTGCTATCCCCCCCGCCCCATGGCCCAGACCTCCCTCCAGCCGGCCCGCGGCACGCACGACCTGATCGGCGAGGAGTTCCGCCGGCACCACCACGTCATCGAGACGGCGCGGCGGGTATCCGCGCTCTACGGCTTCGAGGAATGGGCGACGCCCATCTTCGAGGACACGCGGGTCTTCTCGCGCGGGCTCGGGGACACGTCGGACGTGGTGTCGAAGGAGATGTACTCCTTCGAGGATCGGGGCGGTGAGAGCATCACCCTCCGGCCGGAATACACGGCCGGGCTCTGCCGGGCGCTGGTCAGCAACGGGCTGGTCCAGGCGAACCTGCCCCGGAAGATCTTCGCGGCCGGGCCGATGTTCCGCTACGAGCGGCCGCAGAAGGGCCGCTACCGCCAGTTCCACCAGATCGACCTCGAGATCATGGGCGCGGCCGAGCCGCTCTCGGATGCGGAGGCGATCGCCTGCGGCTGGCACATCCAGCAGGAACTGGGGATCGCCCAAGGGACCGTGCTGGAGATCAACACGCTCGGCGACGCGGCGTCCCGGGACGCGTACCGGGCGGCGCTGGTGGCGTATTTCACCGGGCATCGGGATGCGCTGTCGGAGGACAGCCGGGCCCGGCTGGAGCGGAACCCGCTGCGGATCGTGGACAGCAAGGACCCGAAGGACAAGCCGATCGTCGCCGGGGCGCCGACCATCCATGACCACCTCACGACCGAGGCCTCGGGGTTCTACGACGCCGTGCGGCGGCATCTGGGCCGGTTCGGTGTGCCGTTCCGGGAGAACCCGCGGATCGTGCGAGGGCTGGACTACTATTCCCACACGGCCTTCGAGTTCGTGACAGACCGCCTGGGCGCGCAGGGCACGGTGATGGGCGGCGGCCGCTACAACGGACTCGTCGAGGAGATGGGCGGCCCCTTCACCCCCTGCGTGGGCTGGGCGGCGGGGGTGGAGCGTCTATCGCTGCTGATCGAGGCGGGCGGGAAGACGCCGCCGGCGCCGCGCGTCGTGGCGGTGATCCCTGTGGGCGACGCGGCCGAGGCGACGGCCCTGGATGCGCTCCAGGCCCTGCGCCGGGCCGGGGTGGTGGCGGAGATCGCGTACAAGGGCAACCTTAAGCGCCGTATGGAGCGGGCGAACCGGATCGGGGCGCGGGCGGCGGTGATCATTGGGGACGAGGAGCTGGCGGCGGGCGCAGCCCAGCTTCGTGATCTGGACGCGGGAACGCAGGAAAGGGTGCCGTTGGCGGAGCTGCCGGCGCGGCTGGGCTGATGGCGCTTCCCGCGAAGCTGGACCGGCTGCTGACCCGCGCGGAGGAGCTGCGGCACGAGCTCGGCACGGCCGATGGCAGCCGCTTCGGCGCGCTGTCGAAGGAGCTGTCCGAGCTGGAGCCGGTGGTCGAGAAGGTGTCGGAGCTGCGCGCCGCCGAACGGGCGCGGGACGAGGCCGAGGCGTTGCTCGCCGACCCCGAGATGCGGGAACTGGCCGAGCCGGAATACCTGTCCCTGAAGGAGCAGGTGCCGGCGCTGGAGCATGAGATCCGGATCATGCTGCTGCCGAAGGACGCGGCGGATGAGCGGTCCGCCATCCTGGAGGTGCGTCCGGCGGCCGGGGGCGACGAGGCCGGCCTCTTCGCGGCGGAGCTGTTCCGCGCCTACCAGCGCTACGCGGAGGGCCAGGGTTGGCGCTTCGAGGTGCTGGAGTGGGATGAGAGCGAGGCAGGCGGTGTAAAGGGCGCCTCCGCCTCCATCACCGGGCGCGGGGTCTTCGCAAAGCTGAAGTTCGAGAGCGGCGTCCACCGCGTCCAGCGCGTGCCGGCCACCGAGACCCAGGGCCGCATCCACACCTCCACTGTGACCGTCGCGGTGCTGCCCGAGGCGGAGGAAGTGGACGTGCAGATCAACGACAGCGACCTGCGCATCGACACCTACCGGGCCTCAGGCGCCGGTGGGCAGCACGTGAACAAGACGGATTCGGCCGTGCGCATCACCCATATCCCCACGGGGACCGTGGTCGCGATGCAGGAGGAGAAGTCCCAGCACAAGAACAGGGCGAAGGCCATGAAGGTGCTGCGGGCCCGCATCTACGAGGCGCAGCGGCAGGCCCTGGCCGGGGCGCGGGCGGCGGACCGTAAGGGGCAGGTGGGCACCGGGGACCGGAGCGAGCGCATCCGCACCTATAACTTCCCCCAGGGGCGGGTGACGGACCACCGGATCGGGCTGACGCTGCACAAGGTGGAGCGGGTGATGCTCGGGGAATTCGAGGAGGTCTTCTCCGCCCTCATGGCCGAGGACCAGGCGGCCCGGCTGGCCGCCGAGAACGCGTGAGCGGCTGCGAGCCGGGGGAGACGGTCGGGGCCTTTCTCTGCCAGGCGGGCCAGGTGCTTCGGGCGGCCTCGGTGGAGGCGCCGCGGCTGGAAGCGCGGCTGCTGCTGGCCCATGCCCTCGAGTGCCGGCAGGAGGATCTGCTGCGGGATCCCCGGGCGGCCGTCCCGGCCGAGCCGGCGGAGCGGTTCCGCCGGCTGCTGGCCGCCCGTGCCCGGCGGGTGCCGATGGCGCATCTGACCGGCGAGGCAGGGTTCTGGACGCTCAGCTTGCGCTGCACCCCGGACACGCTGATCCCGCGGGCGGATACGGAGACGCTGGTGGAGGCGGCGCTGGAGGCCGTGCCGGCCCCGCGGCGCGTGCTGGACCTCGGCACGGGAACGGGCGCCATCCTGCTGGCCGTCCTGTCGGAGCGTCCGGCCGCCTTCGGCGTGGGCGTGGACCGCAGCCCCGGCGCCGCGGCGCTCGCGCGCGAGAATGCACAGCGGAACGGGCTCGCGGACCGGGTCGCTGTGCTGGCCGGCGACTGGGCGGCGGCGCTCGCGGGGCGCTTTGACCTCGTGCTCTCGAACCCGCCCTATATCCAGACGGGCGCCATCAAGGGGCTGATGCCGGAGGTGGCGGCGCATGAGCCGGCGCTGGCGCTGGACGGCGGAGCCGACGGGCTGGACGCCTACCGGGCGCTGGCGGCCGCGCTGCCGGGGCTGCTCGCGCCGGGCGGCCGGGCCGTGCTGGAGCTGGGGCAGGGACAGCGGGCGGCCGTGGAGGAACTGGCTCGGTCGGCCGGGCTGGTCCCTCTGTTCTGCCGGCCGGACCTCGCCGGGGTGCCCCGCGCCCTTGTTCTGGGAGCCCCCTGAAAAAACGTTTGGCGGAATCGATGGAGAACACTAGGTTCCGCCTGCGGTCCCCTCCGTGCCCCCTGCATCATGAAGGGCGGGGCAGGGCGGGTTCGCCGGACCCGCGGTCCAGGCGCCCCAGTGTGAGGGGCGCGCCATCGCTCCCGGCTCGCCGCCTGGCACAACAATCCTTGTCACGCCCTGGGCCCTGCGGAACCGTTCCGCGCCGGCCGCCGGCGCGAGCATGAGAGTGCGAACACGAACCACATGAACATGAAGCGTATGCGCGGCCGCGGGAATTACCGGCAGGGCGGCCATGGTGGCGGCGGTGGCGGCCACGGTGGTGGCGGCGGCGGCGGTCCTCGCCACAACACCAGCCACCAGCCGATGAACCGGAACCATGTGTTCGATTCCATCGGTCCGGACATGCGGATGCGCGGCACGGCGCAGCAGCTTTTCGAGAAATACCTCCAGCTCGGCCGCGACGCGACCAGCTCCGGCGACCGCGTGATGGCGGAGGGCTACTTCCAGCACGCCGAGCACTACTTCCGCATCCTGGGCGCCATGAACCAGGCGCAGCAGGGCCAAGGTGGCGGCAACTACCCGCAGGGCGGGCAGCAGCGCCGCTACCAGCAGGACGGCCAGGGCGGTGAGAACGGCTACGGCGGAGAGGCCGAGGTCGAGGGCGCCGTGAACGGCCATGGCGGGCCGGATGTCGGCTCGATGGATGCCGAGCCGCAGGCGGGCGACGCCCGCGAGGTCATCCAGTAGGCGGTTCCGGGCGGCCGGACCGGCCGCCCCGGGGGGGATCTTTGCCCGGCCTCTACTCGTCCGCGCCGACAGCCGGCTCCAGCGCGTCGCCCACGGCCACGCGTCCACCCTCGAGCACGGTGGCGTGGACGCCGAGGTCCGTGTGGCCGAAATGCTCCCTTAGCAGGCGGGGGACATCCGCGTCGCGCTCCCCGGTCTCCAGGTTCACCTGCGTGGCGGGGCAGCGGACGGTGCGCTTGAAGACCGACAGGCGGGCGCCGCCGAGCAGCAATTCCTGGCCGACCCAGTCGTTCTCCGCCCAGGCGGGAAGGCCTGAGAGGTAGATGTTCGCGCGGAAGCGGAGCGGGTCCAGGCGGCGGCCGATCGCCGTCTCCAGGGCCGCGAGGCTGGCGAGGTTCAGGAGCGAGACGCCTTTTCGGACCTGATCCGTGAAGGCATGGCCGGGAACCTCGGTGAAGCGCGGGGGGCGGGGCGTGCCGTCGGAATGGGTTCCGTATCGGGCCTCGTCGCCGAGGAAGCGGATCAGCCACTCGCCCAGGGCGGCCCGTCCCTCCGGCGTGCCCGTGGGGGCGGCGAGGGGGGCGTGCCCCTCGGCGGCCAGGGAGAGGGTCTCGGTCCGCGGGTCGAAGGCCGCGCGGACGAGCACGACCTTCGCGTTCTTCATCATGCAGGCGAAGTTCTGCTTCGGCAGGAAGCGTGGCGCGGCCTCGTCGAAGGGTGCATCCCCCTGAGCGAGGGCGAAGCGGCGGTCATGGGGGATCGTCTCACCGGGGGTGAGCATCACCTCCTCCAGGGCCTCCGCGGTCAGGCCCTTCACGGGGTACCGGTAGAGACGCTCCACGCGCATGTCGGATCCTCTTGAACGGGCCGCGGCGGCGTTACCACATCCCCAGTCAAACGCCGAACCCGTTGCCGTCAGGGGCGGGGAGGGCGGTCGCCTCTATGAGGGACATGAGAGATGGACATCGAGAAGCTCACCGAGCGCGCCCGGGGATTCCTGCAGGCCGCGCAGACCATCGCCATCCGTGAGTACCACCAGCGCGTGACGCCGGAGCACCTGCTCAAGGCGCTGCTGGACGACGAGGAGGGCGCGGCCTCCGGCCTCATTCGCGCCTCGGGCGGAGATCCGGCCGCGGCGAAGCGCGACGTGGACACCGAGGTCGCGAAGAATCCGCGCGTCTCCGGCGGCGGGGCCGGGCAGCCGCAGGTGACACCCGACTTCGTGCGGGTGCTGGACGCGGCGGAGCGGGCGGCGACCAAGGCCGGCGACAGCTTCGTGGCCCAGGACCGGCTGCTGGTGGCCCTGGCCGCGAGCGACACGCCGGCCGGCAAGCTGCTGGTGAAGGCGGGCGCGACCGCGCAAGAGCTGGAGGCGGCGGTGGCCGAGGTGCGCAAGGGCCGCACCGTGGACAATGCGAACGCCGAGCAGCAGTTCGACGCGCTCAAGAAGTACGCCCGCGACCTGACCGAGGCCGCGCGCGACGGCAAGCTGGACCCGGTGATCGGCCGGGACGAGGAGATCCGCCGGACCATCCAGGTCCTGGCGCGCC